>NZ_VKHT01000258.1 GCF_014141535.1 Streptomyces alkaliphilus
GGGATCCGCGGGTCGCTCAGTTCGGTGTCGCCGACCCCGATGCCGCTGTCCAGCACCAGATCGCAGTGGTCGCGCAGGAAGGCGCCGGACGGGTCGCGGGAGGCGGTGCGCTCGGCGTAGGCCCCGGAGGTCACGCCCACCACCGTCAGTCCGAGCGAGCGGGCGTGCCGGGCCATCTCGATCGGCAGGACGTTGCGCCCGGAGAGGGAGATGACGATCAGCAGGTCCCCGGCCCGGGCGGGGGAGGCGTCCAGGGCCGCCGTGGCCAGGCCGGTGACCCGCTCCAGGGCGCTGCCCAGATGGGCCGGCATGACGTCCACACCGGTGGTGCCGGGAACGTTGAGCAGGTTGACCACGGCCAGCCCGCCCGCCCGGTAGACGAGGTCCTGGGCGGGCAGCGAGGAGTGGCCCGCGCCCCAGGCCAGGATCCGCCCCCCGGCGGCCACGGTGTCGGCGAGCGCCACGCCCGCGTGGCGGATCGCGTGGAGTTCCCGTTCCCGCAGCCGGCGCAGCAGGGACTCGGCGGCGAGCAGGTAGCGCTCGGCGTGGTCCCCGGCGTCCGGGGCGGGGCCGGCGGGAAGGGGATCGGTTCCGGTGCCGCTGGGACGGATCATCGCTGGTGGTACCCCCGGGGATCGACGGACGGAAGGCGGCGGATCGCCGTGCGTCACCGTGGTGCGGTCGGCGCCGCCCTGTCAAGGGCGTGCCGGGGTTCGGTCGGGGTCGCACGGCCCCGTATGTCGGTGGAATGCGTCAGAATTGAACCCAGGGCCACCGCGACACATACCTAGGGGCACTCATGTCCGGACTCATCGACACGACCGAGATGTACCTCCGTACCGTTCTGGAGCTGGAGGAAGAAGGCGTGGTGCCGATGCGGGCCCGTATCGCCGAGCGGCTGGACCAGAGCGGTCCCACCGTCAGCCAGACGGTGGCGCGGATGGAGCGCGACGGTCTGCTGACCGTCGCCGGGGACCGCCGGCTGGAGCTGACCACCGAGGGCCGCCGGTTGGCCGAGCGGGTCATGCGCAAGCACCGCCTGGCGGAGTGCCTGTTGGTGGACGTCATCGGCCTGGAGTGGGAGCACGTGCACGCGGAGGCCTGCCGCTGGGAGCACGTGATGAGCGACGCGGTGGAGCGTCGGGTCCTGGAGCTGCTCAACCACCCCACGCAGTCCCCCTACGGCAACCCCATCCCGGCGCTGGCGGAGCTGGGCGAGGAGGGTGTCGCCGAGTCCTTCCTGGAGGAGGGCATGCTGCCGCTCACCGAGGTGCGCGGTCCGGGCGGCAAGACCGTGGTGGTGCGTCGGATCGGTGAACCCATCCAGACCGACGCCCAGGTCATGAACACCCTGCGTCGGGCGGGGGTTCAGCCGGGGGCCTCGGTGAGCGTCACCAGCACGGTGGGTGGCGGTGTGCAGGTGGGCAGCGGCGGTGAGGCCGCGGAGCTGGACGCCTCGGTGGCGATGCACGTCTTCGTGGCCAAGGCGTCGTAGTTCGCGGGGCCCCGTGGTTCGCGGGCCCCTGCCGGGACGGCCCGGGGAGCGCCCCCGCGGTCGTTCCCCGTCGCTCGGTTCCCTCCGCCCCCGGGCCGGGCAGGTGTTGACGCGGTGTCATGCGATTCAGCGGGTTGTCGCGCGTGCCGGTGGCCCCGACCCGATCGGGTCGGGGCCACCGGCACGCGCGGGTACCTCCCCGCCGCGCCGTGGGAACCAACGGGACATCACCCCTCCCCTCATTCGAACTAATTTTCGATATCCTGGGGTTGTTCGTCGCCCGGGACGCCGGATGCCCCCCCGGGGACGGGAGAGGAGACGCGTTCCGATTCACCGGCCGGTAACGATGCGCCCGGCACCCGCGGCATGGTCAAATCGACACGTCGACCCGGACGAGTGGCCCGCATGAGTGAACCGGAAGGTCGAAGGGGAACGGGAGTCGGCGAGGGAGCCGGCGGAAAAGGCGCGCGGGACGCGGACGACGCCCCACGCCCCGGTGGGCCGGGAGACACGCGCGAGGCGACCGGCACGACGGTGTCCCCGGCGACATCGGGAGGCGAGGAGGCGAAGCGCATGGCGCGGCGGATCGAGGTGGCCGGTCGGGACGGACTGCGGTTGGTGGTCAGGAATTTCTCGGCACGCGCCGAGCGGTCCGGTGATTCCTCCCGTCCCGCGGTGCTCATGCTCCACGGCCTCATGGGGCGGGCCTCCCACTGGGCCGGCGCGGCCCGCCGTCTCGAGGACCGCTTCCGGGTGTTCGGACTGGATCAGCGCGGTCACGGCCTCAGCGACAAACCCGTCACCGGTCCCTACGACCGGGATGCCTTCGTCGCCGACCTGGAGGCGGTGATCCACCGTCTCGAACTCGCGCCGGTGATCCTCATCGGCCATGCCATGGGAGCACTGACGGCCTGGCAACTGGCCGCCCGCCGCCCCGACCTGGTGCGGGCCCTGGTCATCTGTGACATGCGGGCCTCCGCGCTCGGTGAACGGGCCCAGCGCGACTGGGAGGAGTGGTACGCCTCCTGGCCTCTGCCCTTCGGCAGTCGGGCGGCGGCGCGACGCTGGTTCGCCGAACAGGATCCGCGCCTGGAACGCCCCTCCGCCACCCGCGGCGACTACTACGCCGAGGTGATGGTCGAACGGGCCGACGGTTGGCGGCCGGTGTTCTCCCGTCGGCAGATGCTGATGGCCCGTGAGAGCTGGATCCACGACGCGCACTGGGAGGAACTCGCGCGCGTCCGCTGCCCGAGCCTGGTACTGCGGGGTGTGGACGGGGAGTTGGGGCGTGCCGAGGCCCAGGAGATGGTCCGGGTGCTGGCGCGCGGGCGCTACGCCGACATCCCCGACGCCGGTCACCTCGCCCACCTCGACCGGCCGGACGCCTGGCAGGAGGTGGTGGACGGCTTCCTCGATGACGTGCTGCGCGAGGACGCCCCGCGCGAGGACGTGCCGCACGAGGAAGCCAACCGGGAGGAAGTCGCTCCGGAGGGGCGCGACACCCCGGAGGAGGCCCCGGGGCCGGGGGCCGCGAACGACGGCACCCCCGGGGCCCCCGCGCCGACCGGGGCGCACCGGGCCGGACGGCGGGCGGGGGCGCGGAGCACACCGCGCGGCTCCGGCCCCTGACCGGGATACCCCCGGGACGCGCGAGGCCGGGCCGAAGCCGTGACCGGGAACCGTTCTCCCGTGCCCGGGTCCGACCGACGGCCCGAACCACCGCCGTCCCCGGCGCTCCGGCCCCAACGGCGCGGGCCCGGAGAGCCCACCCACCGGGGGACGGCCGTCGGCGAGCGCGGTGCCGGGACGGAAACGTTCCGTCCGGAACGGGGCCGGACGCCCGACGGGGTGAGAGAGGGGAGGGGCCACGCCGATTCCCCCTCGCCCCCCTTGTCGGCTGTTTCCGTTTCGTGGGTTTGCTCACCCGTATCCCCCCTTCCTCTCCTCCCACCCGGAACCCCGGGGTGACCGTGATCGCGCCCTCACTCCCGGCGCGTACGCAAGAAGCGCGCGCTGGGCGCATCGCAGCCGGGGGAGGCGCACGGGTGGTTCGACACCCCTGCCCGGCATTCCCGTCCGGGTGCCGGGCGGAAGACCCCCGAATCGCTTCCCGTAACGGCTCATCGCCCGGGCCACGGGGGCCCCGGAAGGACATCGTGGGACACGCGCGTCCGCGCCGTCGGCCGGCGGCGCGTTCACGGCAGGCGCCCTGCCCTGCGCCGAAAGTGTGACGGCCCGCCCCCGGGCTGTCACGCGCAGTCGGGGCGCACGGTCGCATCGAGCGGTGCGCAGGCATGCCCCCCGGGGCCGGCCGGGAATCCATCACCAGGGGCGCCACCGGGGCGCCGGTACGCGCACCGCGAGGAGTCACAGATGATCGAGGGACCGGGGGTTCCGCCCGCCCGGCAGCCGAACGAGCGACTGGTGGCCATGATCCGGGAAGCCGGGTGCTCCAACGCCGGCCTGGCCCGGCGGGTCAACGTGCGGGCGGCCGAACGCGGGCTGGACTTCCGTTACGACAAGACGTCCGTCGCCCGATGGATCCGGGGTCAGCAACCGCGCGGACGCGCGCCCGAGGTCATCGCCGAGGCCATCGGCGCGAAGCTCGGCCGGCCCGTCACCCCCGAGGAGATCGGCATGGGCGGGGCCCGCCGAACCGCCTCCTCGATCGGCCTGCGGTTCGCCCCCGACCTCGGCGACTCGGTGGAGCAGGCGGCCGAGCTGTGGCGCACCGACGGGGGGCGGCGCGACCCCGCCGGGTTCGACGGGAGCCGACTGCCGGCCGCCGCCGGGGCCACCCCGTCGGCCCTGGTCGAACCCTCCCGCGACTGGCTGATCACCCCTGTCGACGATCGGGTCGGGCGTACCGGCGGGCCCCGGGTGGGCACCGCCGACGTGGAGGCGGTGCGCGCGACCTCCGCCGCGCTGGTGGAGTTGGACCGCCGGTGGGGGTCGGGCCATGTCCGGCCCCTGGTCGTCCACTACCTGGGGACGGTCGTCGCCGGCCTGCTCTCCGGTTCCTACCGCGAGGAGGTGGGACGCGAACTGTTCGCGGTCGCCGCCCGCCTCACCGAACTCGCCGGCTACATGGCGGTGGACACCGGACTCCCGGGGCTGGCCCAGCGCTACTACATCCAGGCGCTGCGGCTCTCCCAGGCCTCCGGGGACCGGGGCTTCGGCGGTTACGTGCTGGCGGCCGGGATGAGCCACCTGGCGGCCCAGCTCGGCAACCCCCGTGAGGTGGTGCAGCTCGCCCGGGCCGCCGGAGAGGGCACCCGGGGACGGGTCGGACCCCGCGCCGAGGCGCTGTACCTGGCCGCCGAGGCACGCGGCCACGCCCAACTGGGCGACCGCGAGAGCTGCCGGCGCGCCGCCTCCGCGGCGGTGGCCGCCCTGGAGCGCGCCAACCCCGCCTCCGGTGACGATCCGGACTGGATCACCCACTTCGACCGTGCCTACCTCGCCGACGAGCTGGCCCACTGCCACCGCGACCTCGGCCAGGGCGCGGCCACCCGGGAGCGGGCCCGCGAGGCGCTGGCGGAACTTCCGGAGGGCCGCACCCGGCGCCGGGTCATCGTGCTGCTGCTCCTGGCCTCCGGGCGACTCCAGGAGGGCGAGCTCGAGGAGGCGTGCTGCACCGCCGGTGAGGCCGGGGAGCTGCTGGAGGGGGTGCGGTCCCGGCGCGGCACCGAATACTTCGGCGACTTCCTGGCACGCCTGGCGCCGCATCAGGGAAACCCGTCCGTCACGGAGTTCACCGAGCGCTGGCGCGGCGCCGGGAGTCTTCCCGTGGCGGTGTGATCCCGCTCCCGGGGCGCCCGGGGAAGGGGTTGGACCACGGGCCCGAACGGGTACCGTGGTGCGGCGCCCCACCCGGGCGTGCCGGGCGCGGCATCGCGGGCCGGCGGTGGAATGAGGTCACGAGGAGCCGGCCGTTGAGCAGCCACCACGGACGTGAGGACGCACCGCACCCCGCGCCCGGCGGCGGGTCGTACCCGCCGGGGCCCGCCGAGCCGTGGTCCGAGGGCCCGGGAGGGCACGTTCCCGGCTCCCCCGGCGGATACGGGTACCCCCCCGTCGCCGGTGCCGGGACGCCGGTGCCACCGATGCCCGCCGCGCCGCCGATGCCCGCCGTCCCGCCCCCGCATCCGGGGCCCGGTGCGACGGGGGCCCGGGCGGACGAGCCCACCCGGGCGATGCCCCCGATATCCGCGGAACCCTCGATATCCGACGGGGCCCCGTACGGTGTCGAGGCGCCGTACGGCGTGACCCCGCCGTACGGCGCCGACC
>NZ_VKHT01000259.1 GCF_014141535.1 Streptomyces alkaliphilus
GCGGTGGACCGGCGGTGGGGGCGCCCTCGGGGGCGTGCAGCGCGCCGTCCCGGACCTCGGTCTCCCAGCCGTGGCGGTCGAGGTAGGCGACGGAGGCCGACTCCAGCATGGCGTCGTCCCCCACCCGCTCGGCGACCCCCTCGATCACCAGGTGCAGCTCGGGTGTCTGCGCGGCGAGTACGCAGCGGGGCTCCACGCCGAGGTGGGCGGTCTTGCGGGTGCCCGCGCCGGTGGCGAAGTGGGGGAGGCCGCCGGTGATCACGGCCAGGATCGGCACGGTGTGCGGGGCGCCGTCCCGGGAGGTGGTGGAGAGCCAACACCAATCGGCGCCGGCGAGCGCGGCCAGGGCATCGGCCCAGGCCACGGGGGCGCCCTCCGCTCCCCGCAGGTAGGGCTCGGTGGTGACGGGCACGGGACTCGACGCTGCCATGACGCTCCGCTCTCCTCCGTGGCCGGACGGGGCGCGGCGGTCGGACACCGCCGGATCCCGGATCTCCCCCTCAGCATGACAAAGGGGTGTGACACCCGCAGATCGACACGGTCGGGGGAAGCGGCGTACCTGCCCTCCCCGTCGTCCCGGCCATCGCCACGTCCGCGTTCGGACACACCGGAGCCCCGGTCCGTGGGGGACCGGGGCTCCGGCTACCAGGGGGTGGTTCCTTCACCCTTCACCGTCGGGGGTGGGGCCCACCGACGGCACCGACCTCGGCGGAGGTCAGTTCACGGGCGGGTAGGCGTTGGCCAGCAGCTCCTGGAACTGGGCGGAGAACCAGTGGCCGGCGACCGGTGCGTCCGGCAGGGCGCCGGAGGGGCTGAAGCCGTTACGGGCGTTGCCCTGGTAGGTCGGGTCGCACATCCGGTCGAAGCCCTTGCCCTCGTCGTTCGGGATCTCGCGGCTGGCACCGTCCGACTCCCCCGGGGGCTTGATCCACACGTAGGCGTCGATCCCCGGCGCGGGGGCCGTGGTCGGGCGCTCACCGAGGCCGGCACCGGCCTGGTTGCACCAGTTGCCCTTGTTGTATCGCTGCTCGATCCGGCTGCCGTCGACGTAGGCGTCCACGGTGGTCATCGGGCCCGGGCCGGTGGGACGGTTCGGGCCGCCCCAGCCGTTGCGGGAGGTGTCGATGAGCATGCCGATGCCGCTGTCGAAGCCCTGGCGGACCAGCTCCTGGCGGAGGGCCTGGGCGAAGCTCTGCTCGTCGACGTAGTCGTTCCAGTCGACGAACTCCGCCTGCCGCACGCTGACGCCGTTCACCGAGTCGGTGACCTTGAAGTACGGCTCCACGGTGGGGCTGTAGTTGGAGGTGTTGGTGATGAAGCCGTGGACGTCGGCCGGGGTGGCACCCTCGGCGTTGGCGGCCTCGTGGAAGATCCGGGCCGACGGGACGAAGTTGCTGTCCCAGCCGATCCAGCCGTGGTGGGCGGCGTCGATGTAGTTGTAGACGTTGGGGATGGCGCCCAGCGTGGCCAGCGCGTGGCCGACGCCGCGGACGTAGCCGCGGTTGGCGAGCATCCGGTCGCACATCTCGGTGGCGCCCTCGCTGTTGCCGACGTTGGTCACCAGGTTCGGCAGCGAGTCGATCTCGATGACGGCCACGATCCGCAGGTCCGAGTACTTCGGATCCGACAGGATGTCCGCGATCGGGCCGATGTACTCGTCCTTGTAGCGGTCGAGCTCCTCCGGCCCCAGCTCACCGTTGGACGCCAGGGCGGCGCAGTCACGGCCGGGCAGGTTGTAGATGACGACCTGGAAGACGAAGTTGTCGTGGTCCTGAGCCTGGACGACCGCCTCGTCGAGGTGCTCGCGCAGTCCCATGGTCCGGTTGCCCGCCTGGCCGGCACCCTCGATGGCCGCGATGCGGTCCAGCCAGACGCCGGTCGGAAGGTGGGCGATCGCCGAACCACCGGGCTCGGAGGCCGCGTTGGCGGACCACTCGGGGTTCACGTAGACGCCGGCGCCCACGTAGGGGTTGTCGACGCGCTCACCGTTCCCGGGACCACCCGGGCCGCCGGGACCGCCGGTGCCGCCGTCGTTCCCGCCGGTGCCGCCGTCGTTCCCGCCGGTGCCGCCGTCGTTTCCACCGTTCCCGCCGTCGCTCCCACCGGAGCCGCCGTCATCGGAGCAGGTGACGCCGTTGACCGCGAAGGAGGTCGGGGCGGCGTTGGTGCCGGAGTAGCTGAAGTTGCCGCCGAAGCTCACCGAGGAACCGGCCGCGATGGTGCGGTTCCAGTCGACGTTGGAGACGGAGACCGTGCGGCCGGACTGCGACCACTGGGCGTTCCAGCCCTGCTGGAGCTGCTGGTTGCCGCTGTAGTCGTAGGTGAGGGTCCAACCGTTGATAGCGGCGGAACCACCGTTGTTGATGCTGATGTTGGCCGTGAAGCCGGAGCCCCAGTCATTGGTGGAGTAGTCGACCGAGCAACCGAGGGCGTTGGCGGACGCGGTGCCCTGCATCAGGCCGCCGGCCCCGACACCGGCCGCGAGCAGCGCGGTGGCGGAGAGAATGGCTGTGCGCTGCGTGAAGCGCCGCTTGGGTGGGGGGTTGGTGCGGCTCATTACGGTCCTCTCAGGAGGTTTCTTCGATGCGCCGTCCCGGGCGCCTGGCTGGTGGAACCGCTCCCACTGGTTGAAGGGAAGGTAGCCCCAACAACCGCCTCTCGCCAAGGGGTCGTTCGAGAATTGATGGGCCACCAGGGGCTTAACCAGGCCTTTGAGCTGAGCTTGCGTCAAGAGTATTGACGCGTCCGAGGGTTCCCCCGATCCTTGGGAGCGCTCCCACTGGTTTCCATGCTCACGTCAGCCGAAGTCGGTTGACGACCGCTCCTCCCACCCCCGGGGCGCCTCCCGGGGGACCCCCCACAGCGAGCCGCACGGAAGGGACCGTCCATGCGCTTCCAGAGCACCACCGATCCCACCGGAGGGCCGCCGGCCGGCGGCCCGGGGCGCAGACGACGCCCCACCCGGCGGATCACCGTCGCAGCCATCGCCGCGATGGCCATGCCCCTCACCCTCACCACCGCCCTCAACGGCACCGCGCAGGCCAACGAACTGAGCTGCGACGTCGTCTACGACGTCAACGACTGGGGCTCCGGCTTCACCGCCAACATCACCATCAACAACATCGGGTCCAACGCGATCAACGGTTGGACCCTCACCTACGACTACAGCGGCAACCAGCAGCTCCAGCAGGGCTGGAACGCCCAGTGGTCGCAGTCCGGCCGCACGGTCACCGCCTCCAACGTCGACTGGAACCGCACCATCCCGGTGGGCGGCTCCGCCGGCTTCGGCGGCAACTTCAGCTACTCCGGCACCAACGCCGCCCCCACCTCGTTCCGGGTCAACGGTGTCACCTGTGGCGACGAGGTCTCCGCCCCCTCCATCCTCGCCTCCCCCTCCACCGTCGCCGTCGCACCGGGCTCCACGGCCGGCTTCGGCCTGCGGCTGTCCAACCAGCCCGAGGGCAACGTCACCGTCTCCGTGGCCCGCAGCTCCGGCGACACCGGCGTGGGCGTCTCCGCCGGCTCCTCGCTGACCTTCACCCCGGCCAACTGGAACACCCCGCAGCAGGTGACGGTCTCCGCCGCCGAGTCCGCGAGCGGTTCGGCCGTGGTCACCGCGAGCGCTCCCGGCCTGGAGTCGGTGGACGTCACGGTCACCCTGCTGAACGCCGCCACCGGTGAGTACGAGGAGCGGTTCCTCGAGCTGCACGCCATGGTCACCGACCCGGCCAACGGCTACTTCTCCGACGAGGGCATCCCCTACCACGCGGTGGAGACCCTCAACGTCGAGGCGCCGGACCACGGCCACGAGACGACCTCCGAGGCCTACAGCTACCTCATCTGGCTGGAGGCGATGTACGGGAAGATCACCGGGGACTGGGGCCGGTTCAACGAGGCCTGGGAAACCATGGAGCGGTACATGATCCCCGGTAGCGCGGATCAGCCGACCAACAGCTTCTACAACCCCTCCAGCCCGGCGACCTACGCCGCCGAGCACCCGGACCCCTCGTACTACCCGTCGGCGCTCGAGTCGAACGTGCCGGTCGGCAGGGACCCGCTGGCCGCCGAGCTGGCATCGACGTACGGCACCAGCGAGATCTACGGCATGCACTGGCTGCAGGACGTGGACAACGTCTACGGCTTCGGCAACGCTCCGGGCGCCCCGTGCGCCGGCGGGCCCGAGACCGAGGGCCCGTCCTTCATCAACACCTTCCAGCGCGGCTCGGAGGAGTCCGTCTGGGAGACCGTCCCGCACGCCTCCTGCGACGACTTCTCCTTCGGCGGGCCCAACGGCTTCCTCGACCTGTACGTGCAGGACGACGGCTACGCCGAGCAGTGGCGCTACACCAACGCCCCCGACGCCGACGCCCGCGCCGTGCAGGCGGCCTTCTGGGCCAAGCGCTGGGCCGAGGAGCAGGGCAACGGCGCCGCCGTGGCCGGCACCATCGCCAAGGCCGCGCAGATGGGTGACTACCTGCGCTACGCCCTGTTCGACAAGTACTTCAAGCGGGTGGGCAACTGCACCAACGCCCAGAGCTGCCCGGCCGGGACCGGCCGCGACAGCGCCCACTACCTGCTGTCCTGGTACTACGCCTGGGGCGGTGCGCTCGACCCGTCCGCCGGATGGGCCTGGCGCATCGGCGGCAGCCACTCGCACTTCGGCTACCAGAACCCCATGGCCGCCTACGCGCTGAGCACCGACCCGGACCTGATCCCGAACTCCCCGACCGCGCGGCAGGACTGGGCCAACAGCCTGGAGCGCCAGGTCGAGCTGTACCGCTGGCTGCAGTCCCGCGAGGGCGGCATCGCCGGTGGCGTGACCAACAGCTGGGAGGGTTCGTACGACACCCCGCCGGCCGGGACCGCCACCTTCTACGGCATGTTCTACGACGAGGCCCCGGTCTACCGGGACCCGCCGTCGAACCAGTGGTTCGGCATGCAGGCCTGGTCGATGCAGCGGGTCGCCGAGCTGTACTGGGAGACCGGTGACGAGATGGCCGGCGAGGTCCTCGACAAGTGGGTGGACTGGGTCCTGGACGAGATCCACATCGGCGAGAACGGGGACTTCTCCATCCCGTCCACGCTGTCGTGGTCCGGTCAGCCGGACAACTGGAACCCGAACAACCCCGGCCCGAACAACGGCCTGAGCGTGACCGTCACCGGTCACAACCAGGATGTCGGCGTCACCGGTTCGCTCGCCAACGCGCTGCTGTTCTACGCGGCGGCCACCGGCGACACCGCCGCCCGGGACGCGGCCAAGGGCCTGCTGGACGCCCTGTGGGAGCACCGTGACGGCATCGGCATCGCCGTCCCGGAGAGCCGCGGCGACTACTCCCGGTTCGACCAGGAGATCTACATCCCGCCGGGGTGGAGCGGCACCATGCCCAACGGTGACGTCATCGAGCCGGGCTCGACCTTCCTGTCCATCCGCTCCTTCTACGAGGACGACCCGGACTGGCCGAAGGTCGAGGCGTACCTCAACGGTGGGCCGGAGCCGGTCTTCGAGTACCACCGCTTCTGGGCGCAGGCGGACATCGCCATGGCCCTGGGCACCTACGCCGACCTGTTCGGCGACGAGTGACCCGGCGGTGCCGGCGTCCCCGGGCGGGTGACGCCGGCACCGCGACCCGGTCCCGTCCTCCCTGCCACCGGCGGGGACGGGACCGGCCGGCGGCCGGGAGGCCGCCGGTCCGCGCGGCGGTCCGGGGGAGGACGACCCCCGGGCCGCCGCCCCGTGCGTCCGCCCCCGACCCGGTGTCCCGTGCGTCCCCCGGGGCCGGCCC
>NZ_VKHT01000026.1 GCF_014141535.1 Streptomyces alkaliphilus
CAGGCACCCGGCCGTCCGCCCGCCCGGTCATCTGCCCGGTCGCGCGGTGCACCGCCTCGCGGGCGAGCAGCGCGGCGAGGGTGACGGCGTCGGGCGCGGCGACGGCCTCCGGTACGCCCTCCAGCACGGGGGTGCCGAAGCGGTGGTGGCCGGTGGGCGAGCGGTGGGTGAGGGGAACGCGCAGTCTCGTCCCGGTGGCCGGCAACGGCAGCGTCAACACCGTGGTGTCATCGCCGTCATCGCCGTTCGGGACACCGGTCGCCACACCGTCCGGATCCGTCTCGCGCAGCCAGCAGCGCAGCAGGTTCTCCACCGCGGCGGCGTCCGCCGCCCGGTCGGCGTCCGGGTGCTCCAACGGGTCCGGGGGTGCCGTGTCCCGGCCCCGGGTGGTGCCGGTCCCTGCCTCCGGTGAGCTCCCCGGCCGGGGAAGGTCGGTGTTCGGCCTGACGGAACGGGGGTGTGGGGTCATGGATCTGCGGCACCCCGGGACCGGTGGCGGGGCGCCTCCCTCCTTCGTGAAGCGATGGCCGGGTCCGTACGGACGCCGGTCCGGGGCTCCCGACGGGGAACCCGCGTGTGACATTCCTCCCCCGCTCTCACCACCGACAGGCGAGTGAAACGGATCACCCCCCGGGAGAACCCGAACGAGTGGCCCCGGGCACGGGGAACTTCCCCGCAATCGCCGGGAACCGGACACCCGGCCGGCGCCGTCCACCACCACACCGGCATAGTGGGGGACGCTCCGGCGTCCCGGAGCGCCGCCGGAAGGGACGGCGGGGCCGGGACCGGAGCGGGACCGTCCGGACAAGCGAAGATCGGCACGGCACACCGAAACACCTCAGGGGGAGTTCACCCATGGCATGGATTGGCGGGCGGTCCGCGGGTCGCCGTCGGGGCGCGGTCGCGACCGCGGCGGCGACAGTTCTGCTCCTCGGGCTCACGGCCTGCGGTCCGGACGACACGGACACCACGGACGACAACGCGGGTGGGGACGAGGCGAAGAACCCGGTCGAGAGCGTCCCGCGCGAGGACCGGCTGCGCGACCTGCTCGACAACCTCCCCATCGAGATCGACCCGGAGCTCTGGGAACAGGGCGAGTGGGCGAACTGGGACTCCGACACCTGGCTGCGCGAGGCCGGCCAGTACATCAGCGTCATCATCGAGGACTTCTGGGACGCCGACCGCATGCGCGAGGCCCTGGACCGCGAGAGGGCCATCGACGAGGACGAGATCGACGAGCCGGCCACCCCCGAGCCCGAGGCCCCCGCCGACAACCCGGACGCCGACCGGGGCATCACCGACCCGCAGCCCGCCGTGGTGCAGGCGCGGCCGGCGACGACGCCGTACAGCGCCAACTCCCCGGCCATCGGCAAGGTGTTCATGGAGACCCCGGCCGGGTCCATGGTCTGCTCCGGCGCGGTCGTCACCGATCCCGACAACCCGGGGCGGTCGAACCTGGTCGCCACCGCCGGGCACTGCGTGCACGCCGGTCGGGACGGCGGCTGGTTCCGTCAGATCATCTTCGTCCCCGCCTACAACGACCAGGGCGACAGCCTGGCGGAGAACCCGGACCCGGCGTTCGAGGAACTCGCCCCCTACGGCACCTTCTGGGCCGAACTCATCGCCACCACCGACTACTGGGTCGAGCAGGGCACCGAGGAGGGCGGCAACGGCGCCCACCAGGACTTCGCCATGATGCGCGTGAGCGCCGAGGACGGCAGCGGCCGCTCCCTGGAGGAGACCGTCGGGGCCGCCTACGACATCTCCTTCGACGCTCCGGCCGTCTCCGGCATCGGCGGGATCGACGTCGTCGGCTACCCGGCCGCCGATCCCTACGACGGGCAGGGCATGTTCGTCTGCTCCGACGAGCCGGGCCGGCTGTCCCTGGACGCCGCCGAGCCGGTGATGTACCGCGTCGGCTGCACCATGACCGGCGGTGCCTCCGGCGGCCCGTGGCTGGCCACGGGCGCGAACGGCGCGCAGGAGCTGATCTCCGTCACCTCCATCGGGCCGTTCGACAGCACCTGGCTGGCCGGACCGCGACTGGAGGCCGAGGCACGCGAGGTCTTCGACGAGATCCGCGCCGGCTGAACCGGGGCCTCCCGGTAGCCCGTTCACGCACACGGCTGAGGCCGTCCACCCCGCGCGGGGTGGACGGCCTCAGCCGTGTGCGCCGTGCGTCGGCGCGGGTGTCGGCGCGATGGGAGGAGGCGTCAGCCGCGCGGCACCGAACCCGGGCTCCGGCGCTCGGCGCCGCCGGGCACCGGCTCCCCCGGGTCGGCGCCCAGGTCCACGACCCGGTTGTCGGCGTCCACGTGCACGACCCGCGGCTTCATCGAGTGGGCCTCCTCGTCGGTGACCTGCGCGTAGGCGATGAGGATGACCAGGTCGCCGGGGGCCACCAGGCGGGCGGCGGCACCGTTGATGCCGATCACCCCCGAGCCGCGCTCGCCCTCGATCGTGTAGGTCTCCAGGCGGTTGCCGTTGGTGATGTCGACGATGTGCACCTGCTCGCCCGGCAGGATGTCGGCGGCCTCCAACAGGTCGGCGTCGACGGTCACGGATCCCACGTAGTGCAGGTCCGCCTGCGTGACGGTGGCCCGGTGGATCTTGGACTTGAACATGGTTCGCAGCATCGGAGCACTCCCGCAAGTAGGCTCCCTGCCTGCCTTTTTGCAGGTCAAGGGCTGTTTTCACACTTTACAACGAGTCACATGTTCGAGTAGTCCGCCCCGGGTTTTCAGGACTCGGGCTGATCACTCGCTGACTTTCCCGACGTATCGACAGCTTGGCCCCGAAGGACTTCGCCCGCTCCCCCGGATCCACCGCAACGACGACACAAGCCTAAGCAGAACCCTCCGAAGGACGTCCGTGATCACCGTCACTCCGACGGCCCGGGAGTCGGGACGGGAACGAAGGCGGTCGCCCGGCAGCCGAGCCGTACCCCACCGTGATCACCCGGTTCCCGGCACCCTCGCCGCCGTCACCGGTCCACAGGCCCGGGATCTCTCCCGGGCCCTCGACCATGGCGGATCTTCACGTGGACGGCGGCGATGAGGACCACCGGATGGACCGGATCCAGGGACCGATTCCGCCATTCGGCCATATCGCCCCGACCCCGCCCGCACACGCGGAGGGAACCCGCCGCCCCTCCGCGCCCGGGAAAAGCTCCTCGGGTTACGACTGGCGGAAACCTCGACAAGTCCAATCATCCCGGCTCAGGAGCACTTTCCTCTCGCCCGATCACTCACCCGGCGGTCTGCTCCGTGAAAGCCCGGGGCCAGGTGCCGGACCGGGCCGGGGCGGCTCCCGCAGCAGCTTCGACAGGGGGTGGAGCGGGTTCTCGGCCGCCTCGGTCAGCAGGGCGGTGAACTCCGTTGTCCATGCCTCGATCGTCGAGTGGGTGAAGAGATCCGTCGAGTACTCGAAGGTTGCCGTCATGCCGTCCGCGTGCGGCACCAGGACGACGTAGAGCTCGTTGCGGGCGACGCCTGCCATGGGCAGGCCGCGTACCGTGGCCGACACCCCGTCCAGCTCCAGGGTGGGTGGCGGCGTGGTGACGACGGTGAACAGCACCCGGGGAAACAGCCCGGCCGAGGTCCCGGGCGCCACCAGGTCGGCCACGTCCGTCAGCGGGAGCTCCTGGTGGTCGAGCGCGGCGAAAAGCGTGGTACCGAGCTGCCGCGCCAGGTCGGCGAAGGTCTCGGCCTCACCGAGCCGGGCGCGCAGCAGCACGCTGTCGCCCAGCAAGCCGACCACGTCGGCGCGGTCGGGTTGCAGTCGGTTCGCGCTGGAGGCGGCCAGCACCACGTCGGTGGGCCGCCCCTGGCGCCGGGCGGCCCAGACGGCGAAGCCCGCGGCGAGGAAGGCGTAGGGCGTGGTGCCCAGCCGTCCGGCGGCGTCGGTGAGCCGCCGGCTCAGGACCGTGTCGAGCTGCCATGTGTGCTGCGCCCCTCGGCCGGACAGCACGGCCGGACGGGGGTGGTCGTAGGGCAGGTCCAGGGTGAGGGGCACTCCGCCGAGTTCGGCGCGCCAGAACCGCTCCAGCTCCGCCCGCCGGGCGGCTCCGAGCCCGTGCTCGGCACGGGCACAGTCGGTGAACTGGACGACCGGCGGCGGGAGTGGGCGGCCGGCGCCGCGGCGGACACGGTAGAGCTCGGACAGTTCACGCCAGAGCACGCCGATCGACCAGCCGTCGCAGATGGCGTGGTGGAGGACGGTCACCAGCATCCAGTGATCCGGGCCGAGCCGTGCCAGACCGAAGCGGAACAGCGGGGCCCGGTCCAGCGCGAACGGACGGGACGCGAGCTCCCGACACCAGCGCTCCAGCCGGACGTCGTCCTCCGCGTGTTCGGACAGCTCGCTGACCGGCAGCTCCACGGGTACGTCGGTGAGCACCTCGAGGAGATACTCGCCGTCGCGGTGCAGGGCGCGGCTGCGCAGCGCGTCATGGCGTGCCACCAGCTCCGTCAGGGCGTGCCCGAGGTCCTCGGGCACGAGTTCGCCCCGCAGATCGATGCGGTGGACGACGTGGTAGACGCTGGGGTCGGGCCGTTCGTGGTGGCGACGCCACAGCCGCCGCAGGACGGACGGCATGGGTACCACGTCCCGCACCCCGCCGGACGCGGTGAACCCTCCGGGTTCCGTGCCCCGGGCCGTGCCGAAGGCATCCGCGGTCCGGCCGGGTGTGTCCCGCGACTGCTCCTCGGCGGCGAACCGCTCCGCGAGGGCCCGAATCGTCGGCGCGCCGACGAAGTCGGCCAGGGACACCGTCAGTTCCAACTCCACGGCCATCCGGTGCAACAGGCGGATCGCGCTCAGGGAATGGCCGCCCAGCTCGAAGAAGGAGCGCGTCACCGCGGCCTCCCGCAACCCCAGCTCCTCGCACCACAGATCGTGCAGCGCCTTCTCCATCGACGAGTCGGGCCCGGCGTCGCTCTCCGCGGACTCCGCGTCGGTCCCGGGGGCGGGCAGAGCGGCGCGGTCCAGCTTTCCGGCGGCGTTCACCGGGAGCCGTGCCAGGCGCACCCAATGGCGGGGCACCATGTGGTCGGGGAGTACGGCGGCGAGCGCGGTGCGGTACTCGCGAAGGTCCGCGCCGGCTCCATGAACGACCGGGTAGGCGACGAGCTCCAGCTCGCCGTGCGGGTCGCGGCGGGGCAGGACTGCCGCGTCCCGTACGCCGGGCAGGGCGGTCAGCGCCGCCTGGATCTCGGCGGGTTCGACCCGGTGGCCACGAATCTTGACCTGATCGTCGACCCGGCCACAGAACTGGAGGGTCCCGTCGTTTCGCCACCGTCCGAGATCACCCGTCCGGTACCGCACGCCGCCCGCGCCGTCGTCGAGGAAGGCCGCCGCCGTCTCCTCGGGCCGGGCGTGGTAGCCGAGGGCGACCGGGGCACCGCCCACGTGGATCTCGCCCACGGCGCCCACCGGCACCCGGCGCCCGGCACTGTCGAGCAGCAGGATGTGCGCCCCCGGCACCGGGGTACCGATGGGCGGCCACTCCTCGCCGTCGCGCTCGACCCGGTGGGAGGTGACGATGATCGACGCCTCGGTGGGCCCGTACTCGTTGTACAGCACGCACTCCGGGTGGGCGGCGAGGAAGTCACGGAACGGTTCGGTGAGCTGGAGCGGCTCACCGGCGGTGTGCAGCTCCCGCAGCGTGGGCAGGTCGGGGCCGGTCCCGACCAGGTACTTCAGTGGTGTGCAGGGCATGAACATCCGCTGCACCCCATGTCGGCGCACCTCCTCGCCCAAGGCCGCGGGGTCGTGCCGCACGCCGTCGTCGATCAGCACGAGCGCGGCTCCGGCGGCCAGCGTGGTGAAGATCTCCTGCACACTGACGTCGAAGGAGGGCGAGGTCCACTGCAGGGTGCGCAGCGCCGGATGCCGCCCGAGGTGCCCTCGGACGAGGTTGACCGGGCCGCGGTGCGGGACGAGCACGCCCTTGGGGCGGCCGGTCGACCCCGAGGTGTAGAGGCAGTACGCGGGATCCTCGGGCCGGGCTCCGTCCGCCGGGGGCGTGGCCGGAAGCGGGCCGTCCCCGTCGTGCCCCATCCGGTGTACGGGCACGTCGGCTACGTCGGCCGGGAGCCCCGGGTGGCGTGCCAGAGCGGCTTCGGAGGTCAACAGCAGGACAGGGGCGCCGTCCGCGAGCAGGGCGGTGAGCCGCGCGGTGGGCACGGACGGGTCGAGTGGCAGATACGCCGCCCCGCTCTTGAGGACACCCAGCAGCGCGGTGATCAGTTCCGGGCCGCGCGGCAGCAGCACCGCCACGCGTGCCCCGCGTACCGCGCCCCGGGCCCTCAGCCCGGCGGCGAGCCGGTCGGAACGGGAATCCAACTCCGCGTAGGAGACCCGCTGGTCACCGCTGATGAGGGCGATGGCGTCCGGGGTCCGCCGGACCTGCTGCTCGACCAGGCCGTGCAGCGTGTCCCCGGTGGCGGACGGGGGCTGGTCGCGGTGCCGCCCCGGTTCGATGAGGGCCGCGCGATCGCCGGCGGTGACAGCGGTCAGTTCGGCGAGTGATGTGTCGGGGGTGTCCAGGACCCGGCGCAGCAACTGTTCCACGTGGTCGACGAAGCGTCGCACGGTGGCCTCGTCGAAGAGGACCGTGTCGTACTCCACCATGAACCGCAAGCCGTGCGTGTGATGCGTCAGATAGACGCTGAGATCGAACGGGGCGCGCGGACTGGGCACGTCCAGCAGGGTGGCCGTCAGCCGGGGTGGGTCGAAGTCCACCATGCCCTCGTTCTCGTACTCCACCATCACCTGGAACAGCGGGTTTCGGCCCGGGGCGCGGCGCGGGTTCAGCGCGGCGACGAGTTCGTCGAAGGGGACGTCGCGGTGTTCGTACGCCGACATGCTGCCGTCACGCACCCGGCGCAGCAGCGTCGGGAAGTTCGGCTCGCCGGTGAGGTCCACGCGCAGCGGCACCGTGTCCAGGAAAAGCCCCACCCGGTCCTCGGCGCCGACGGGGCGGGCCGCGACGGCGGTACCGAGCACCACCTCGCGCCGGTCGCTGAACCGGCCGAGCACGGCGCCGATGGCACCGGTCATCGTCATGAAGAGAGTGGCGCGCTGCGTGGCGGCGAAGGCGCGGAGCCGCCCGACGAGTTCGGCGTCCAGCGCGTGGGTGAGGCTCGCGCCCTCGCCGGAACGTACCGGCGGACGCGGCCGGTCGGTGGGCAGCGTCACGTCGATGGCACCGTTCAGCTCGTTGTGCCAGAAGTCGAGTGACGCGGCGAGCTCCTCCTTCCCCGGCCGACCGGCCGGCGGCAGCTCGGGCAGTGGCGGCAGTCCGGGGTCGCCGGAGGCGCCGGTGCGGGCGCGGTAGGCGGCGGCGAGGTCGCGGACCAGCACCGCCGTGGAGGAGGAGTCGAACACGATGTGGTGAGCCAGCAGGAAGAGCAGGTGCCGTTCCTCCGACAGCCGCAACAGACGGGCGGTGACCGGCGGCCCGTCGGTCAGGTCGAGGATCCGGCGCCCTTCGGTCGCCAGGACGGCTCGCAGGGCCTCCTCCACCGTCGCCCCGGGGTGGTCCTCGATCGGGCAGTCGAGCCGCATCCGCGGCCGGATCTCCTGGTATGGAGTGCCGTCCTGCTCGCCGAAGACCGTACGCAGCGCGGGGTGTCGCTCCGCGACGTACCGCAGGGCCCGCCGCAGAGCGGACACATCGAGCGGTCCGTCCAGGCGGATGGCCTTGGGCTCGTGGTACATGCTGGTCCCCGGGTGCAGCCGTTCCAGGAACCAGATGCGGCGCTGCGCGGGCGTGAGCGGCAGCCGTCGCGGTACGCGCGCGGCGGCGGCCGGGGTCGGTGCCGGCGCCGCGGCCGGTACGGTGGCGGGTGGTCCGGCCGGTGTCGGCTGCCGGTGTGTTCGGTTCCGGACCCGGTCGAGCAGCGGCAGCGCGGCCAGCACCTTGTCCTTCGGCACGCCGAAGTCCACGAAGCAGGCGAGCTCGTCCGCCCCGGCGGCCACGAGACGGTGCACCGTCTCGGTGGCGGTCCGCTCGTCCCCGATCAGCGCGCGGGAGGCGCAGTAGCGGTCGTAGGCGCGCCCCAACAGGAAGTCGACGTCCTCGCGGGGGGTGTTCTCCAGGTCCAGCTCGAAGCCGAGACTGTTGGTCACCTGGTTGAAGAGGGCGAGCGAGGAGCGCAGGTACGACACGAAGGGCTGATACGCCTCGGCCCGCGCGCGCTCCGCGTCCTCGCCGAGGTAGGTGTGCACCAGCACCACGACGCGCCCCGCGGCCGGATCGAGCCCGTTCTCGGCACGGGTGCGCCGGTACAGTGCGATGTTCTCCGCCAGCTGCTCGACGGTCTGCGTCATCAGGTTGGTGACCACACCCAGGTCCTCGGCGGCTGCCCGGCGGTAGCTGTCCGGATTGCCGACCACCGCCACGTACATGGGCGGCCGCCGCTGCACGGGGCTGGGGTGCAGCGTGACGTCGACGGGCCGGCCGTCGCCGGCCGTCGTCCGCAGCGGCTGCCCGGACCACAAGGTGCGCACCTCCTCCAGATGCTCGTACATCACCTCGCGGTGCCGGCCGAAGTGCTGTGGCGCGAGCGAGAAGTCGGTGGCGTGCCAACCGCTCGCGAAGCACAGCCCGGCACGGCCACCGGAGATGTTGTCCACCACGGACCACTCCTCGGCTACCCGCACCGGATGGTGCAGCGGCAGTACCACCGAGCCCGCGTGCAGCCGGACGCGCCGGGTCCGCGCGGCGAGCGCGGCGGCGAGCACGGACGGGTTGGGGAACAGCGCGCCGAAGGAGTTGAAGTGGCGCTCGGGAAACCACAGGGCGTGGAAGCCGTGCTCGTCGGCGTACTCCGATGCCTCCATGATCAGCCCGTACTTGTCCCGGTCGGCGTCCCGGGGGTAGTCCCCGAAGAAGTACAGACTGAAGTCGCAGCCCGTGACGGACGCCGAGCCGCTGTCCGGGGCAGGCACAGGGGCGACGGCCGCGGGGGCTTCGGCTGGAGTGGCGGCCGGGGGAAGCTGTGCGGACGTGACGGGCACGGCCGCCGGGCCGGGCGTGGCGGTGGGGGCGGGCGTGGCGGATACGGCCGTCGGGGCGCCGCGGAGCACGTCGAGCTGACCGGAGATCACGCCGCTGACCTGCTCCACGAGCTTTTCGACCACCTTGAGTTGTCGGTCGAAAAGCTGGTGCAACTCCGAGGTGGTGACGGACGCGGTGACCTCCGATGGCGTCTCCGGCGTCCCGCGCACGGTGGGCGCCGCCGATGCCGTGGCCGTCGTGCCTTCCCCGGGGTCCGCGGGTGCGGTGGGCCGGGGTCCTGCCGGCGTCGCCGTTTCGGGTGCTGCCGAGGTGTCCGCCGCAGCGGGGCGCAGCCGGGCCAGCCGTTCGGCCAGTTTCCGCGGGGTGTCGACCGATTCGAACAGCTCCCGCACCGGAACGCGCACCCCGTAGCGCTGCTCCAGGTCGGTCGTCATGCCCATCAAGGAGAGCGAGTCCGCGCCCAGCGCGAAGAAGGAACTGTCGGGCGTCACGTCCGCCGCCGCCATACCGAGCTTGGCGGCTGTCAGCTCCGCCACCGCGGCAAGCGGCTCGGCTTCCGACAGCCCCGCCGGTTGGTCCGGCAACTCACTCGGCCGCTCCCCCGCACCGGCGGAGGGCTCCGGTACGGGCGTGGCGAGCGAGGGCATCGGTCGCCGCCGCAGCGGGTGCCCGGGTAGGGGTACGCGGCCCCCCTCCGGAGGGGTCAGCGCGTGCCAGTCCAGATCCACACCGCGGCGGTAGAGGGAACCGAGCGCGGTCAGTAGCCCGTGGACCTGGGCCGTCGCCGTCCCGTCACCCGTTCCCTGTCCGCTCAGCCAGCGGCCGGCGGGCTCGCACTGCCGACCGAGACCGCTCAGAGTGGTCCCGGGACCGATTTCCACATGATCCTCACACCCGAATCGGGCAGCCGAGGTCATGGCGAGATCGAAGCGGACCGGCCACCGGGCCTGCCGACAGAGGTAGTCGGCGTCGACGGTCCAGCCCGCGGGGCGCAACCGGCCGTCGGCCGTGGTCACCACGGGGGTGTGCAGCGGGTGGTACGTCACCCGCTCGGCGTGCGCCCGGAACGCGCGGATCGCGGGTTCGAGGGCGGCGGAGTGGAAAGCCCGGTCCACGGGCAGAGTCCTCCACCGCAGCCCTTCCCGGTCGAGCATCCGAGCCGCCTCGGTCAGGGCCCCGGGCGCCCCGGAAAGGACCCGGGAGCGGGGGCCGTTGACGGCGGCGACCTCGACGCCGGAGGCCCGTGCGACGCGCTGCGCGGTTTCCGGGTCGGCGCGGACGGCGAGCATGCCGCCGGGCGGGCCGTCCTTCTGCATGAGACGCCCGCGCCAAGCGGTGAGCCGCACCGCGTCCTCCAGGGTGAGGGCACCGGCCGCGTACAGCGCCGCGTACTCGCCGACACTGTGGCCCAGCAGCAGCGCGGGCCGGACGCCGGCGGTGCGCCACACCTCGACGAGCGCCGCCTGCTGGGCGAACAGGGCCACCTGTGCGGTCTCGGTGGGCCAGACCGCGGTCTCCTCCTCCGCGGTCTCCTCCTCCGCGCTCTCCAGCAGCAACGGCAGCAGCTCGCCCCCGAATTCGCCGGCATAAAGCTCCGCACACCGGTCGAGCAGCCGGCGGGCGGCGGGGTACGCGGCGTACAGTCCGCTCGCCATGCCGCGGTGCGCGCTGCCCTGCCCGGAGCAGGCGAAGGCGAGCGGAGAGGGCGTGGGCACGGATGTCGCGGGTGCCGATCCCGACTCGGCCAACGCACGGGCGAGCTCCTCGGCGGTGCGGCCGACGACCGCCGTACGCGCCGCGCGGTGCGGTCTGCCCAGCGCGAGGGTGGCGGCCACGTCGACGGCCCGCACCTCCGGTCGCTGTCGGAGCCGATCGCGGAGCCGGCGGGTGAGTTCGCTCAGGTCCCGGGCGTCCCGGGCCGACACCGGTACGAGGACGGGCGGTTCGGGAGCGTCCTCCCGGCCTCCGGGCGGGGCCTCCTGGAGCACCACATGGGCGTTGGTGCCGCCGACACCGAGGGAGCTGACCCCGGCCCGGCGCGGCGTCCCGTCCGGTGACGGCCACGGCCGCAGCTCGGTGGCCAGGGTCAGGGGTCCGTCCTCCAGGGGAAGTTCGGGGTTCGGGTGGCTCAGGTGCGGGGTGGGCACCAGGGTGCGGTGGCGCAGCATGAGCACGGTCTTGATCAACCCGGCCATACCGGCGCAGCTGTCGAGGTGTCCGATGTTCGGTTTCACCGAGCCGACCGTGCAGAACGCCGTACCCCGGTTGCCCTCGCCGAGGACCCGGGCGAGGGCGGTCAGTTCCACCGGGTCGCCGAGCCGGGTGCCGGTGCCGTGTGCCTCCACGTACGACAGGGTCTCCGCGGGGATGTCCGCCCTGCGCAGGGCCTGGCGTACGACCTCCACCTGACCCGCGACGCCGGGTGCGGTGAAGCCGACCTTGCCCGCGCCGTCGTTGTTCACCGCCGAACCCAGGAGCACCGCGTGCACGGTGTCGCCGTCGGCCAGCGCCCGATCGAGCCGCTTCAGCAGGACGGCGGCCACACCGTTGCCCCCCACGGTGCCGTCGGCCGCCGCATCGAACGCGCGGCAGCGACCCGTGGGCGACAGGACCGAACCGGGGTGGCTGCGGTAGCCCGAGTCCTGGGGCAGATGCACGGCCGCCGCGCCCGCCAACGCCAGGTCCGTCTCACCGCTCAGCAGCGACTGAGCCGCCAGGTGCACGGCGACCAGCGACGTGGAACAGGCGGTCTGCACGCCGATGGCCGGTCCCGTGAGCCCGAGGCGGTAGGCGACGCGAGTGGCGAGGAAGTCCGGCTGCCACCCCACGGCCAGCCGCATTCCGGTGGCCGGGTCGGTGGCGTCCGCGGACGTCGTGCCCATGGCCGCCGACTGGTGGTCGTAGAGGTTCATGCCGGAACCGGCGAACACCCCGATGGTGGTGCCCGGTTCGGTGGCCGCGTACCCGCCGTCCTCCAGTGCCCGATGGCAACACTCGAGGAACAACCGGTGGGCGGGGTGGGTGAGTTCTGCCTCGCCGGGGCTCATGCCGAAGAACTCCGGGTCGAACTCCTCGGCACCGTCCAGGACTCCGGCCACGCGTATCAGGCCGGGGTCGGTGTCGTGCCGCCGTGCCGGGGACGGGCCCGCCGCTGCGAGCTCCGCCTCGTCGAATCGGCGGATGCTGTCGACACCGTCCCGCAGGTTGGACCAAAAGCGTTCCGGTGAGTCGGCTCCCGGGAAGCGCAGCGAGAGCCCGACGATGGCGACACGCCGCTCGGCGGCGTTCTCGGGGGTACCGCTCGCGTCGCCGGTGGCGTCGGCGGCGGGTCCGGTGCGGGTGACCGGTGCCGCGAGGTCGGCGCTCGGAGTGGCCCCGGCAGAGGTGGTGGCGGCATCGGACAGGTGCGCGGCCAGGGTCTTCGCCGTCGGGTGCTCGAAGAACTCGGTCTGGGCGATCCGGATACCGAGCCGCTCCTCCAGCCGGGTCCGCAGGCGTGCCAGCAGCACGGATGTCACACCGAGTTCGTAGAAGGGCAGATCCGGGACGACCGGGCGCCCGAGTACGGCGCCGAGTTCCTCCCGTACCGCCGATGCCACCGCGTCGCGTTCACCGCCCGCGCCCGGGGGCGCCTCTGCGGGCGGGTGTGCCGTGGCCGGATCCGTCGGTGCGTCGAAGGCACCGGCGAGCAGACGGTCCCGGAGTTCCGCCCGCCGTATCTTCCCCGCGGGCGTCCGGGGGAACTCGTCCTCCGGTACGGCCCGCACCCGGGCGGCGGCGAGCCGAAGCCGCGTGAAGAGCGCCGCCCGCACCTCGTCCGCGATCCGCACGTCCTCGGCGGCCCCACGGCTGACAAAGAATACGGCGAGCTCCTCCGTCCCACCCTCCGGGTGCGGGACGCCGCAGGCGGCGACCTCGCCCTGCCGAACGCCGGAGACGGCGGTGGCGGCCTCCTCCACCTCCTGGCAGTAGACGTTGTTCCCGTTGAGGATGATCACGTCCTTGCGCCGACCCGCGATGAAGAGCTGGCCACCGTCGAGGAAGGCCAGATCGCCGGTCTCCAGCCAGTCCCTTCCGTCGGGGAACGCCGCGGCGTCAGCCTCCGGGTTGTTCACGTAGCCAGGGGTGAGGCGCCCGGCGGAGTGGACCTGGAGCCGGCCGACGCACCCGGTGGGGACGATGTCACCGTCCTCATCGACCACGCGCAGGGTGACACCGTGCGCGGGGGCGCCGGAGCCGATGAACGTGACACAGTCATCATCCGCGGCCCGCTCGTCCTCGCGCACAGGCTCGCCGCCCAGACTGCTCTTGAGCAGACGCCGCACGGTACCCGGCCGATCCAGGCGCCCGAAGGTGACCGCCGTGGTCGTCTCGGCCATACCCCACGCCGGCACGAGGTGCCGCTCCTCGACTCCGTACGCGGCGGTCGCGGCCAGGAACCGACGCATCACCGGCAGCGTGACCCGCTCGCCCCCGCTGAGGAGGGTCTTGAGGGCGCTGAAGTCCCAGTGCCCGCCCGGTCGCCGGGCGCCGGTGTCCGCGCCCGCCTCCCCGCTGGTCCCCGCGCCCGGACCCGAGCCGGCTTCCGCGGCGACTTCGGCGACGAGCCCATAGGCGAAGTTCGGTGCCCAGCTGTGCTGCGCCCGGTGGACGTGCAGGAGGTCCAGCCAGCGCAGGGGATCGGACAGCACCCAGTCCGTCGGCGCGTGAACGTTGGAGCAGCCGGTGAAGACCCCCAGCAGATGGTACAGGAGGAACGCGCCACTGTGGTCGACCGGGAGCCAGTTGACCATGGTGTCCTCGGGACATACCTCCAGAATCCGCCGGGAACTCGCCGCGAAGTCCGCCAGGCCCCCGTGCGTGAGCCGCGCGGCCTTGGGGGCACCGGTGCTGCCGGAGGACAGCATCAGCAACGCGGTCTCGGACGCCTCCGGCTCGACGTGGTCCCGGGACGGCGGTGCGTTCATGCAGTCCTGCGCGATCGCGACCCGCAGTTCGGGGGCGGTCCGGGCGAGGGCCGCCGCACCGGACTCGTCGCTCACCACCAAGGGGCGTTCCAGTAACCGGTTGGTGTGCAGCAGACGTTCGAGGGCGGGGGAGCCCGGTGCGGGGTGCTCGGCGATGGCGGCGGGCCGTGCCCCGCCGAGCACACAGGCCCAGAAGGCGGGAAAGAACTCGGCCGGCGGCAGCCCGCACAACACCACCGCGTCCCCGCGGCGTACGCCGCGCGCCCGTAGGGTGGTCAGCAGCCGCTGTGCACCGTCCAGCAGTTCGGCGTACGACTGCGATGTCGTCGCACCGTCCGCGCCGAGGGTGACGACCCGGCCACCGGTCCCCCCGTGGGCGGCGCTCAACAGCGCCTCCACGGCGTCCCGGGGCTCGTCCTCGGTGCGCTCCGGTTCAGGACCTCGGCACAGCGCCCGCCCTCGTACGTGTTCCATGCGAGTCGACTCCCTCATCTCCACTTGCGGATTTCGGTGCCCGGGCGGGTCGGCCCCGGGCGGCAAGGACCAGCAGCAGAGCCAGCGCCCCGCAGACGGCCACACCATGGAAAGCGGCCACGACGGTGAGTGCGGGCAGCGCCTCCAGCGCGAACGCGGCGGCCACCGTGCCCAGCGCGAAGCCGGACTGCTCCGCCGTCGCGGACAACCCGAACAGCCGACTGCGCTGCCGGTCCGGGGCCGCCTGCAGGCGTGAGGTGTAGACGATCTCGGTCCAACCGTCCGCGAACCCCGCCGCCGCAGCCGCGGCCATCAGCGCGAACCAGGGCAGGCCCAGGAACGCGGCCGTGAACGCGAGCGCCATCGCGCACACGCCCAGCGCGAACGCGCGCTCGCCCCACGCCGACGCGCCGCGCCGACGCCGCAGCACGAGATGCGCGAGGACGGTACCCACCGCCCACGCCACCCAGAACCTCGTCATGAACAACGCGGGCCGGTCCGGTTCCGTGGCGTGCGCGACCAGCGGCAGCGCCACGTTGTGCGAGGCGGACGCCAGCGCGTCCACGCCACGCAGCGCAATCATGCCCAGCAGCAGGGCGGGCAGGGTCGCCCCCCACCACAGGCGCCCCGTCCGGGCGGTGGCCCCGCCGCTCGGGCCCGCGCCCGCCTCGCTCGCGCCGGGGTTCGCCGCACCGGTGGCCTCGCTCGTCTCGTCCTCGGTGCGCGGTCGCAGTACCAGCAGTACCGCGGCGGACACGGCGAAGCTCGCGCCGTTGCACGCGAAGGCGAGCGGGTAGCCGCCCAGCGCGATGATGGGAGCCGCGGAGGCGAACCCCGCCACCGTGGCCCCGGAACGGGTCACGACGAGCATTCCGTTCGCCCGGGCGCGGTCGTCTTGCCCGACCATGGCGGGAATCGCGCTGCGCAGCGCGACATGGAAGAAGGTGTTTCCCGCCCCCAGCACCATCGCCACGGCGCCCAGCAGCCACAGCTGCGCCATCCCCGCGAAGAGGGCCAGGGTGACCATGGCCGTGCACTGCGCGAGATCCGCGCAGATCATGACGGTCCGGCGGGCGACCCGGCCGGTCAGCGCTCCTGCGGCCGGCCCTGCCACGAAGCCGCAGCCCAACCGCAGTGCCATCACCGCGCCGACACCCAACGCGGTGCCGGTGACCTCGTACGCGAACAGGCTCAGCGCGATGAGGTTCAGGTAGTTGCCATAGGCCGATACCCCGGTGGCCGACACAAGCAGACGAAAGCGTGCGTCGACACCCCCCACTGAGCCCCCTCGCTCCCATAGCCCGGTGGAGTCCCCGGACCGCCTGAGTCGGCGTGATCGTAACCAATGCTCAATCTCCCCCACAATCCCTCCTGTTGCCGACTTCCTCTATGTGCACACCACGTGTTCCACCGCGCGGGACGCTGTGCACCTCAAGCGCTCACCGCCCGTCGCCTCGGGGCGTACCGGGCCCCCACGGTGTGACGG
>NZ_VKHT01000260.1 GCF_014141535.1 Streptomyces alkaliphilus
GGGTTCGGCGGGTCCGTGGCAGGGGCATGTGCCGGCCGGCCGGTTCCCCGGGGTACGGGGGTCGGGAGAGTGATGTTTCCGGCCGGTGGGTTTGCGGGCCGTTCCGGCGGGGAAGTCCGTTCACCGTCACGGCGTGGCTCGCATGCGGAGCGTGATGGTGCCGCCGGGCAGGGGGCGTTTCCGGTGGTCGGCCGCGCGGCGGGGCGCGGCAGGGGGCGCGCGGGAAGCGCGAGTGCGCCCCGACGGATGTCCACGCGCTCCCGGTGATTGTGCGTGATTCCCTCGAATGAGGCGGTGTGCCCCGGACGTTCCTCCCATAGTCGGTGCACCCCGGCGGAAGCGGCGAGCGCGAGGTGGCGTTCCGCGCCGGGGACGAGGGGGGAAACCCGCGTGGACCTCACACCACGGCACCATCCGATCGTCATCCTCGACATCGTCGGTTCCGGCCGGCGCACGGACCCCGACCAGTCCTGGCTGAGGGAACGGCTCTACGCCATGACCGAGCGGGCCCTGCGGACGGCCGGCATCGAGGGGGCGCAGACCGAGGACCGGGGGGACGGCATCCTGGCCCTGCTGCCCGGCGGGGTACCCAAGACCGCCCTCCTCGGGCCGTTCGTCGACGCCCTCGACGCCGAACTGCGCGCCCACGCCCGCCTGTACCGCACGGGGCCGCGCTCGCTGCGGCTGCGCGCCGCCCTGCACGCCGGGGAGGTCGCCCGGGACGAGCGGGGCTGGGTGGGCGCCGACCTGAACACCGCCTTCCGCATGGTGGACCTGCCCGCCCTGCGCGGCACCATGGAGGCGGCCGAGCGGGCCGTGCTGGCGCTGGCCGTCTCCGACGTGCTGTACCGGGCGATCGTCCGGCACGACCATCCGGGCATCGACCCGACCGAGTACCGGGACGTGCCGTTCTCCGCGAAGGAGATCAGCGGGGAGCGGCTGTGGATCCGGGTCCCCGGCTACTACGAGCCGCCCGGCCTGCCCGCGCCGGAGGCGGCGTCGGGTTCGGCCGGCTCCCTCGACGGGGAGCGGCGGGGTACCTCCGGCCCGGCCCGTTCCGCCTCGGCGGAGGGGGCGAACGGCACAACCGGCGGCTCCGGCCACACCGTCGGCGGCTCCGGTAATTGGGGCACGGGAGGGACATTCACCCAGAGGGACAGCCCGGGGGGCGTTTTCGCCCCGGGTGGCACTTTCAACAACTCACCGGTGACGACGGGCACCGGCGCCGGAAGCGCCCCCGCCTCCCGGGAGCACGAGAAGACGATGCGGGAGATCGCCGATCTGCGGCGGGAACTGGCCGCAGCGCGGCGTCGTCGGGAGGTGGACGCCGAGTCCGGGGAGGCGGCCGAGGAGGAACTGGACACCGCCGAGCGGGAGCTCGGTGAGCACGGCCGGGGGCCGGGCCGGGCCCGTCTCGCCCTGCGTCGCTTCCTGGGCCTGGTCACCGGTGCCGGGTTCCTGGTCGCCGGTGCCGAGCGGGCGCTGGGCATGCTCCCGGGAGGGGAGGAATGATGGTCGACCCCACCACTCCCCCGCCCGGTGGACACCGGGGGGACGGCCGGGACAACCTGGGCACCGGCGCCGGGTTCTCCCAGGAGAACAGCCCCGGCGCCGTGTTCGCGCCCGGGGCCCACTTCCACGACTCGCCGGTGCACACGGGCGACATCAACCACAACTACGCCACCGACCTCTCCCCGACGGAGGCATTCGACCGGGCCCGTCGCTGTCTGGAGCGGGGGTTGCGGGAGCGGGCCGACGATCTGCTGCGGCAGGCACTGGAGTCCCTGCCCCGGGGGGTGACCACCCGGGTCCCCGGCGGCGTCGCGCCCGCCCGGCAGGAGGTGCTGTACGCGGCACTCCTCACCCTCGTCAGCGGTCGCTCCATCGAGGAGCTGGGCCCCCTGCTGGCGCGGTTCCGCGAGCACCTGCGGGAGTTGGCGGAATTCCCCGCCGGGGACCCGTACCGGGCGGCGGGAGAGGCGTTGGGGCGGATCGTCCGCGCCGCCGGGAGCGGAGGCGGGGAGCCGGTGACCGAGTCGGTGCTGCTCGACAAGCGCTTGACTCCGGCGCTGCGGAAGGAGATCGCGGACCACGTGACGGCACTGCGGGCCGATCTCGTCCGGGAGGAGGCGGAACACGCGGAGCGCGAGCGGCTCCGGGCCACCCGGGCGCCGCATCTGGTTGCGGAGCGTGAGTATCGGGTGCCGATCTTCTTCCTGCCCGACGCGGTGGAGCCGCGCCGTCCCGCCGGGGAGGGGCCTCCCGGGGGACGGCTGCCGTTGGTGCTCCTGGTTCCGGGCGGACTGATCCTGGCCGTCGGCTGGTTGTCGGTCCTGGGTGCCGGTGCGGATGCCGGCGGGTGGTGGGTTCCGGTGGTCGGTGTGTTCGGTTGGGCCCTGGTCTTCACCTGCGCCCTGCGCGTGCACTGGTACCGCGATCGGGCCCGAAAGCTGATCCGCTGGCAGCGCCTGGGGGTGGCCCGGACGCGGCGGTACAGCTGGAGGGGCACCGGGGCCTCTCCGTGGGACGAGCGCGGGCCCGAACTACGGAAACTCATCAGCCGGAGGTTCCGCGACCGGTTGCGCGACGACCCGTGGTGCGAGCGGTGGATGCACGACTCCGCCCCGACGCGGAAGGCCCTGCTGAACGAGTGGTGCGACCTGTACGCCGAGGAGAAGGTGCCGGCGGATCACTTCGACTGGCTGGCCCAATGGCAGGCGGAGCGGACCGAGGCCGAATGGAGGGCCGGGAGGCTGTCGCCTCCTCCACAGGAGGCGGCGACCCCGGCGGAGAAACCCGGGCGGAAGCCGGAACCGTTGCCCCCTGGAACGACGCCGGGGCGCTTCTCCCTCGGCCGTTTCGTGGGGTGGGCACTGCTGGGGGTGGTCGCCTTCCACGCCGTTCCGGAGTTGGTCACCGAGGAGTCCGTCGGCACGCTCGCCACGCTGCTCTGCGTGCTCGCCCTCGGTAGGGCGTGCACCGTGTACCCGGCCCGGCGGCTGTACGGCCGCAGGCGCCACCGCATCGCGGATGAGAAAGAGTTCGAGGAGCGGCACTCGGAGGAGATGAGCAGGTACGAGGAATGGGTCGAGTACCTGGCGGCCCGGCCCTCCGATGAGGAGATGGAGATCTGGCTGTACCAGGACACGCGGCGACTGCGGCACGAGTACCTGGCACACCACGACCGCCGGGCCACGGACGCCTTCTTCGACTTCTTCCTGCTCGAACGGGCGCCGGGCAGCCTGGCGGCACGGGTCGCCGGGTGTCCCCCTCGCTACTCCGGTTACATCGTCCGGTACTTCATGCTCAGCCGGTCGGGGGTGTGGATGGGCAGGTGGGAGGTGGACTTCAGGAAGGGAACCCACTCGGGGCGTGAGGACGAGACGTTCCGCTACGCGAAGCTCACCACGGTGAAGATCGTGCGGGAGGGGGGCGACCCCGAGCAGGCGACTCCCCAATATCGGCACATCGGTGGCCGGGCCGTCCGCCTCGGACCGGCGGGGCTCCGGCAGAGTCTGCACGTCAGATTGGAGAACGGGGATTCCCTCGACGTGCGGGCGGAGGACTTCTCCGACTTCGGGGAGACCGTCGGAGCCGAGAACCCGGAGCGTCTGGAGCAGCTCGCGCTCGAATCCTCGGGCATCCGCCGGGCCTCCGACATCCTGGCCGCCGTTACGGCGGAGGGCGTGGAGTGGTTCGAGGAGCAGCGTCGACGGGCCCTGGAACTGCCGGAGCGGCCGGACCCCCGGGAGGAGCGGGGACGGTCCACCGAGCTGCCCGAGCAATTGTTCGTGAAGGACATCGTGGACGCCAAAGGACTCCCCCCGGGCTCCTCCGGAAAGGACGAGCCGGTGGGCAGGGGGCCCGACGAGGAGGAGTGACCGCCGGCCGCACCACCGCGGGGCGGGACGCGCACGGCGCGTCCCGCCCCGCGCGCGCTCCGCGAAACGAATGAAACGGATGTGCCGAAAAGGTGAGCTTCCGCATCACGGCCGGACAAACGGGTACGCGCGACTCGCCCCCACGGTGTGAAACCAGTGGTCTCCGGTACGAAGGAAGCAAGAACAGTGACAGATGTAGCAGGTCAGGGATCCGCATCCGACGACGACCGCCCGATCCTCACCAACCGGCAGGGTCACCCCGTCTACGACAACCAGAACCAGCGCACGGTCGGCGCGCGGGGCCCGGCCACCCTGGAGAACTACCAGTTCCTCGAGAAGATCAGCCACTTCGACCGCGAACGCATCCCCGAGCGGGTGGTGCACGCCCGGGGCGTCACCACCTACGGCTACTTCGAGAGCTACGGCAAGTGGGGCGACGAGCCCATCAGCCGCTACACCCGCGCCAAGCTGTTCCGGGAGGAGGGCAAGCGGACCGACGTGGCCGTGCGGTTCTCCACGGTGATCGGCGGCCGGGACTCCTCCGAGGCCGCCCGCGACCCGCGCGGTTTCGCGGTGAAGTTCTACACCGAGGACGGCAACTGGGACCTGGTCGGCAACAACCTGGGCGTGTTCTTCATCCGGGACGCCATCAAGTTCCCCGACGTGATCCACTCCCTCAAGCCCGACCCGGTCTCCCACGAGCAGAAGCCCGCCCGGATCTTCGACTTCATGTCGCAGACCCCGGAGTCGATGCACATGCTCGTCAACCTGTTCGGCCCGCGCGGCATCCCCGCCGACTACCGGCACATGCAGGGCTTCGGGGTGAACACCTACAAGTGGGTCAACCAGGAGGGCGACACCGTCCTGGTCAAGTACCACTGGATGCCCAAGCAGGGCGTCAAGAGCATGACCGAGGAGGACGCGGCGGCCGTCCAGGCGGGTGAGCTGGGCCACGCCACCAAGGACCTGTACGAGGCGATCCGGCGCGGGGATTACCCCGAGTGGGAGCTGCTGGTCCAGGTGATGGAGGACCACGATCACCCCGAGCTGGACTTCGACCCGCTGGACGACACCAAGACCTGGCCGGAGCAGGAGTTCCCGCCCCGGCCGGTGGGCCGGATGGTCCTGGACCGCACCGTGAGCAACTACTTCGCGGAGAACGAGCAGATCGCCTTCGGCACCGGCGTGCTCGTCGACGGCCTGGACTTCTCCGACGACAAGATGCTGGTCGGCCGGACCTTCTCCTACAGCGACACGCAGCGCTACCGGGTGGGTCCGAACTACCTCCAGCTGCCGGTCAACCAGCCGAAGAACGCCACCGTGCACACCAACCAGCGCGACGGACAGATGGCGTACGACCAGGACGGGCACGGGGAGAACCCGGAGGTCAACTACGAGCCCTCGATCACCGGCGGCCTGCGCGAGGGGACCTACCCGACCGCGGACGAGCAGGGTCCGGAGATCCGGGGCCGGCTCACCCGCAAGCGCATCCCGCGCACCAACGACTACCTCCAGGCGGGCCAGCGGTTCCGCCTGATGGAGGACTGGGAGCGCGACGACCTGGTGAAGAACTTCATCGACCTGATCTCGCAGACGGACCGGGCGGTGCAGGAGCGCATGGTCTGGCACTTCCTGCTGGTGGAGAACGAGCTGGGCCTGCGGGTCGGCGAGGGCCTGGGCATCTCGCCGAAGGACGTCGCCCACCTGGAGCCGCTGGCCTCCCAGGACCTCACCGACGAGGACCGCAAGCGGCTGGAGAACCTGGGCGAGAACCCGCCGCGGGACGTCTCCGGCCTGACCATGACGCACTGCGTCCCCAACGAGCGGCACGTCGTCACCCGCTGACGGCCGGCCGAACACCGCGGGCGGCGGCCCGGGACCCCGAGCGGTCCCGGGC
>NZ_VKHT01000261.1 GCF_014141535.1 Streptomyces alkaliphilus
GCCCCGCGACGCGCTGGCCCGGGAGACCGGGCTGGAGGTCGGGGAACGCGGCGGGGTGGTGGTGGACACCGACTGCCGCACCTCCGACCCGGCCGTCTTCGCCATCGGCGAGTGCGCGAAGGCGGTGGACGGCATGGTCTACGGCCTGGTGGCGCCGGGTTACGAGATGGCGACGGCCGCCGCGCGGGCGATCGCCGGGGAGGACACCGGGGCGGGCTTCACCGGTGCCGACACCTCCACCAAGCTCAAGCTGCTGGGCGTGGACGTGGCCTCCTTCGGTGACGCCCACGGCCGCTCCCCGGACTGCCTGGACGTGGTCTATTCCGATTCGCGGGCGGGGGTCTACAAGAAGCTGGTGGTGGGCGCGGACGGCACCCTGCTGGGCGGGGTGCTGGTGGGCGACGCCGAGTCCTACGGGTTGCTGCGCCCGCTCGTCGGAAACGTGCCGCCGGCCGCGCCCGAGCAGTTGGTGCTGCCGGCCGGCCTGGCCCCGCCGACCGCGCTGGGGCCGGCCTCGCTGCCGGACGAGGCGGTGGTGTGCAGTTGTCACAACGTCACCAAGGGCGCGATCCGGGCGGCGGTGGCCGACCACGAGTGCACGACGGTGCCGCAGGTCAAGGCGTGCACCCGGGCCGGCACCGGCTGCGGTTCCTGCGTGAAGGTCCTGGGGCAGCTGCTCGACGCCGAGCTGGAGTCGCGCGGCGTGACCGTGGACAAGGGGCTGTGCGGGTGCTTCGCGCACACCCGGCAGGAGCTGTACGAGATCGTGCTGGCGCTGCGGCTGACCTCCTACCGGGAGCTGCTGGACGGCCACGGCCGCCCGGAGGCCCGCGGTGGGGAGGGCTGCGAGGTGTGCAAACCGACCGTCGCGTCGATCATCGCCTCGCTGGCCCCGACCATCGGCGCGGAGAACCACGTGTTGGGTGGCGAACAGGCGGCGCTCCAGGACACCAACGACCACTTCCTCGCCAACCTCCAGAAGAACGGCAGTTACTCGGTGGTGCCGAGGATCCCCGGCGGGGAGATCACCCCGGAGAAGCTCATCGTGATCGGTGAGGTGGCCCGCGACTTCGGGTTGTACACCAAGATCACCGGTGGCCAGCGGATCGACATGTTCGGTGCCCGGGTGGACCAACTGCCGATGATCTGGGCGCGCTTGGTGGAGGCCGGGTTCGAGTCCGGCCACGCCTACGGCAAGTCGCTGCGGACGGTGAAGTCCTGTGTGGGCTCGACCTGGTGCCGGTACGGCGTGCAGGACAGCGTGCGGATGGCCATCGACCTGGAGCTCCGTTACCGGGGGCTGCGTTCGCCGCACAAGCTGAAGTCGGCGGTCTCGGGCTGCGCCCGGGAGTGCGCGGAGGCGCAGTCCAAGGACTTCGGGGTGATCGCCACCTCCTCGGGATGGAACCTGTACGTGGGCGGCAACGGGGGTGCCACGCCCCGTCACGCGGATCTGCTGGCGCAGGACCTGTCGGACGCCGAGTTGATCCGGCTGATCGACCGGTTCCTGATGTTCTACATCCGCACCGCCGACCGGTTGGAGCGCACCTCGGTCTGGCTGGAACGGATCGAGGGCGGCCTCGACCACGTCCGTGACGTGGTGGTGCACGACTCGCTGGGCATCTGTGACGAACTGGAGGCGCTGATGACCGCCCACGTCGCGCACTACCGCGACGAGTGGGCCGCGACGCTGGACGACCCGGAGAAGCTGGGCCGCTTCGTCTCCTTCGTGAACGCCCCGGAGGCCCCGGACCCGACGGTGCGGTTCGTGCCGGAACGGGACCAGGTCAAGCCGGATCTGACGATTCTCGCCGGGCCGGAGCTGCCGGTCCGCACCCTCGAGGGGAGCACCCGATGACCACCGCGATCGACCGACCCCGCTCCACGAAAACTTCCGGGGCGTCCGCCTCCACGGGCGCGGTGCAGGTGCGGATGTCGCCCTCCGACCCCGACGGGCGGTGGGTGACGGTGTGTGCCGTCGAGCGACTGACGCCGGGGCGCGGGGTGGCCGCGCTGTTGCCGGACGGGCGCCAGGTGGCGATCTTCCTGACCCGCGCCGGGGAACTGCACGCGATCGACAACCGCGATCCCTTCGCCGGCGCCATGGTGCTCTCCCGGGGGTTGGTGGGAGCCACCGCCGACGGCATCCCCTTCGTCGCCTCGCCACTGCTCAAGCAGCGTTTCGCGCTGACCGACGGGCGGTGCCTGGACGAGCCGGACAACCCAGGGCGGTCGGTGGCGGTGCTGCCCTGTCGGGTGCTGCCGACCTCCGGAACGGAGCCGATCGGCCGGTCCTCCGCCGGCGCGCGGGTGGGTTGACGGCGCCCGTGAGCGACGCCGGTCCGCCCGGCGGTGACCGGTGGCACCGGTGGCACCGTGGGCACAGGAACCCACCGGGCCCGGTGGGACGGGTTTCGGGTGGCGGCCGGTCTCCCTCGACGAGGCGGGACACCGGCCCCACCGGGGGGAGCCGACGGATTCCGTCGGCTCCCCCCGGTGCCCGGTCCCGAACCGGGCGCCGGGGCCGTCCGGGCCGGCACGGCACCGCCCTGTCCTGCCGTGTCGTGCCCGGTCCGGACGGATGTTCCCGGCCCGACGGCGGAGGCCGTCGGGCCGGGCAGAGGTGTTCGCGGGGCGCCCCGGTGAACCCGGGGCGCCCCGGCCGTGCCGTGTCCGGGACGGTGCCCCGGACACGGCGATCGGTCAGCCCGCGGAGCAGGCGGTGCCGTTGAGCGTCACGGCCGGCGCGGAGTACTGCTGCCCGCTGTCGGTCATGAAGCCGAACTGGAGGGTGCCGTTGGCGCCGACGTTGCCGTTGTAGTCGGCGTTGGTCGCGGTCACCCGGTTCCCGCTCTGGGTGACGTTGGCGTTCCAACCGTTGGTGACGCGCACGCCGGAGGGGAGGTCGAAGGAGACCTGCCAGCCGTTGAGGGACTGACGGGTGGTCACCCGAACCTCGACCACCGAGCCGGCGTCCCACCGGCTGGTGACGCTGTAGTTCGCGGTGCACTCACCGGTGCCCGGTCCACCGGGACCGCCGTTGTCACCGCCGTCGTTCCCGCCGTTGCCACCGGGACCGCCGTTGTCACCGCCGCCGGGGCCGCCGCCGGGACCGCCGAAGGCCTCCCGCATGGCGTAGTAGGCGGGCTTGGGCTGGTAGTTCTCGTCGTAGAGGTTCGCCGCGCCCTCACCCTGGAACCAGTCGGGGATCCAGGAGTCCCGGTCGCTGATGCCCCAGACGGTGATGCCGGAGCACCGGCTGACCGCCAGGCAGGCCTCGGTGACGGAGGCGTACTCGTTCGCCTGGCGCTGGAGCCGGGTGGGGTCGGCCGGGGTGTTCATCCGGATGTCCAGCTCGGTGACGGCGACCTCGAGCCCGAGGTCGGCGAAGCGCTGGAGGTTCTGCTGGTAGGTGCTCGGCACCTGGCCGAGGATCATGTGGGACTGGAAACCCACGCCGTCGATGGGGACGCCGCGTGCCACCAGGTTGGAGACCAACCGGTACATCGCGTCGCTCTTGGCGTTGATCCCGTCGGTGTTGTAGTCGTTGATGAACAGCTTGGCGTTGGGGTCGGCGGCCCGGGCGGCCCGGAAGGCCTCCTCGACGTAGCTCTCGCCGAGGCCGCGCAGCCAGATGGTGTCGCGGAACGACCCGTCCTCGTTGAAGATCTCGTTGACCACCTCCCACCGGTCCACCTGGCCGCGGTAGCGACCGGCGAAGGTCTCGATGTGGTTGTTCATGATGGAGCGCAGCTCGGAACCGCTGAAGTTGCCGTTGTCGAGCCATCCCGGCAGCTGGCTGTGCCAGACCAGGACGTGGCCCCACACCTGCTGGTTGTTCTGCGCCGCGAAGTTCATGAGGCGGTCGGCCCCGGCCCAGTTGTACTGGCCGCGGTTGGGCTCGATCGACTCCCACTTCATGGCGTTCTCGGCCGTGACGCTGCTGAACTCGCGCTCCGCGATGGCGCGGTAGGTCGAGTTGTTCAGCAGGCTGTCGTTGATGGCCGTGCCGACGAACCGTCCGCTGGACTCCGCCGCCGCACGCAGCGTGGAATCCTGCGCGGAAGCGGTCATGGTGCTCGCGTGAATCCCGACGCCGGAGATCAGGACTCCGGCGGCGAGCGCCACGGCGGCTCTGCGCACCCGTGAGGACATTGCTGTCCCTTTCTTTGTCATGCCCCCGCCTGGCTTGACGAGAACAGTTGTAGATCGGACCCGAGGGACCGTCAAGTCTTCTTTCCGGAATAATTTCGAAAGTTTTTCGGTACCCTCCGATGGGACGATGGGACCGCGGGAGCCGCGCGCGGGTCGCACCAGGAGGGCACGGGGAAGCGTCATGACTGTCGAACGCAAGGTCACCATCACCGCCATCGCGCGGGAGGCGGGCGTCTCGGTGCCCACCGTCTCCCGGGTGGTCAACGGCCGCTCGGACGTGGCCCCGGCGACCAGGGCCAGGGTGGAGGAGCTGCTCCAGCGGCACGGCTACCGGCGCCGGCCGCCCACCCCGCCCGGCCGGGCGGGCCTGCTCGACCTGGTCTTCAACGACCTCGACAGCCCGTGGGCGGTGGAGATCATCCGAGGCGTGGAGGAGGTCGCCCACGCCTCCGGGGTGGGGACGGTGGTCTCCGCGATCCACGACCGGTCGGGCCCGGCCCGACAGTGGCTGGACAACCTGCGGGCACGGGCCTCGGACGGGGTGATCCTGGTGACCTCGGCCCTGGAGCCCGTGCTGCACAAGGAGCTGCACCGACTCGGCGTGCCGATCACCGTGGTGGACCCGGCCGGCACGCCCTCCCTGGGTGTCCCCACGATCGGGGCGACCAACTGGGCCGGCGGCATGGCCGCCACCGAACACCTGTTGGGTATGGGACACGGTCGGATCGGATTCGTCACCGGCCCGGCCCGGTTGCTGTGCAGCCGCGCCCGCCTGGACGGCCATCGGGCCGCCCTGGAGTCGGCCGGGGTACCGGCGGACGACTCGCTCATCGTGTCGGGGGACTTCTACCACCAGTCCGGGTTCACCGGGTGCAACGTGCTGATGGACCTCGCCGACCCTCCCACCGCCGTCTTCGCCGCCAGCGACCAGATGGCGCTGGGGGCCATCGAGGCGCTGCGCCGCCGCGGGCTGCGGGTACCCGAGGACGTGAGCGTGATCGGCTTCGACGATCTGCCGGAGGTGCGGTGGTGCTCGCCCCCGCTGACCACCGTCCGGCAACCGCTGGCGGAGATGGGCAAGCTGGCCGCCCGCACGGCGCTGCGCATGGCACGGGGCGAGACCATCGAGACCCCGCGCCTGGAGCTGGCCACCGAGCTGTTGGTCCGGGCCAGTACCGCCCCGCCGAGGGCCCGCGACTGACGGCGTCGATCACCGCCCCACCCGACACCGGCCGGGGCCCATCGGTTTCGGACGGGCCGCCCCGACCCGGGGGACGGCCTTGTCCCGCCGGTGCCCGCGTCTCCCGAACGACGGTCCGGGAACGGCCGGAAAGTTTCCGACCGGCCCCGAGGCCGGCCGCGCACCCCGGGGAACCCCGCGCGTCCCCACGACGAACTCGCACGTCAGCCGCTCGGCCCGCGGAACGGCGGAACCGGTTCCGCCGGAACCGTTGACACTTCGGACACTTCTCCCTAACGTGCAGCCGCATCGGTACCGATAGTTTTCGGAGTTATTCCGGAAGGTGTGTGATGCTCCACCAGAGCCCCACCCGGCGGGCACGGACCGCCGGGACGTCCGGCTTCCCCATCCGGCCCCCCGGGGTCGGTGG
>NZ_VKHT01000262.1 GCF_014141535.1 Streptomyces alkaliphilus
CCCGGCAGGGGTCCCGTGTGGTGCGCTCCGGCAGGACCCGGAGGCCCCCGGGACGTTCCCCGGCTCGGTCGGCGGGTGTCCGCCCCCCCGTCCCCGGCGCCTCGCTCCCCGTCCCGGTCGATCGGGGTCCCACCTGCCGTGACACCGGTTCGGCGGCGGTGTCGGACGCGCCCTGGCGCGGGCCCCGGGCCGCGGCGATGAGGGACCGGGGTGGGGGAGCGGCGATTTGGCATCGCACCCCGCGATCCGTGTACAGTAGGCGTCGCCGCCGCGGGAAACCGCAGGGAACACATCCGGGGCTATAGCTCAGTTGGTAGAGCGCTTGCATGGCATGCAAGAGGTCAGGAGTTCAATTCTCCTTAGCTCCACGGGTTTCGCGCAGCGGCTCCCGGACGCGAGGTCGTCCGTCGCGGGGCTATAGCTCAGTTGGTAGAGCGCTTGCATGGCATGCAAGAGGTCAGGAGTTCAATTCTCCTTAGCTCCACAGCCCGAAGCGGGCCGTCCGGATGTCGGGCGGCCCGCTCTCCGTGTTGTGCCCGGTGCGGTACGCTGTGCGCATGCGTGCCGTACGCCTGCTGCTTATCGGGCCGCGCTGAAGGAGCACCGCCCCTCCGCCGGGGCGGGATCAGCGCGGCCGCCCCTCCTGTGCGAGGGGCTTTTTCGTGTTCGGGGCAGCGGCAGAGACGATTTCGACGGAGCTCGAGGAACCATGACCGAGACGTTCAAATACGGAGCCGCCCTGGCGGCCGACATCGAGGCGCGCTGGCAGGACCACTGGGAGCGGGAGGGAACCTACGAGGCTCCCAACCCCTCGGGCTCGTTGGCGGACGGCTCGGGGCGCGCGAAGCTGCCCAAGAAGTTCATCATGGACATGTTCCCCTACCCGTCGGGCGCGGGGCTGCACGTCGGTCACCCCCTGGGGTACATCGCGACCGACATCTACGCCCGCCGGCTGCGGATGACCGGACACAACGTCCTGCACACCCTGGGGTTCGACGCCTTCGGCCTGCCGGCGGAGCAGTACGCCGTCCAGACCGGCACCCACCCGAGGATCTCCACCGAGGAGAACATCGGCAACATGCGGGCGCAGCTGCGCCGGCTGGGCCTGGGACACGACACCCGTCGCTCGGTGTCCACCATCGACCCGGAGTACTACCGCTGGACCCAGTGGATCTTCCTGCAGATCTTCAACTCCTGGTACGACGAGCGGGCCGGGCGGGCCCGGCCGATCGCCGACCTGGTCGCCGAGTTCGAATCCGGCGCGCGCGCCTGCCCCGACGGCCGTGACTGGTCCGACCTGACGACCGCCGAACGCGCCGACGTGCTGGGGGGGTATCGCCTGGCCTACGCCTCCGACGCCCCCGTCAACTGGTGCCCGGGGCTGGGCACCGTGCTGGCCAACGAGGAGGTCACCGCGGACGGCCGCTCCGAGCGCGGCAACTTCCCCGTCTTCAAGTCCCGCCTGCGGCAGTGGAACATGCGGATCACCGCCTACGCCGACCGCCTGCTGGACGATCTGGAGGCGCTGGACTGGCCCGAGGCCATCAAGCTGCAGCAGCGCAACTGGATCGGCCGCTCCGAGGGCGCCCGGATCGACTTCACCATCCCGGCGGCCGAGGGCGCCGGGGACAACGGGGGAGCCGACCACACCGTCGCGGTCTTCACCACCCGTCAGGACACCCTGTTCGGCTCCACCTACATGGTCCTGGCACCCGAACACCACCTGGTCGACGCCATCGTCCCCGGCGCCTGGCCCGAGGGCACCCGCCCCGCCTGGACCGGCGGGCACACCGACCCCGGGGAGGCGATCGCCGCCTACCGCAAGCGGACCGCCGCCAAGTCCGATGTCGAGCGGCAGGCCGACGCCCGGGAGAAGACCGGTGTCTTCACCGGAGCCTTCGCGATCAACCCCGCCAACGGGGAGCGCCTCCCGGTCTTCATCGCCGACTACGTGCTGATGGGCTACGGGACCGGCGCCATCATGGCCGTGCCCGCGCACGACGCCCGTGACTTCGCCTTCGCCCGCGCCTTCGACCTGCCGATGCGCTGCGTGGTCCGACCCACCGACGAGCGGGGCACCGACCCCGCCGCGTGGGACGACGCCTTCGTCTCCCACGACGCCGAGATCATCGACTCCAGTGGCCCCGGCGTCATCCTGGACGGGCTGGACGTCCCGGCCGCCAAGAAGCGGATGACGGCCTGGCTGGAGCAGGAGGGCGTGGGCGAGGGAACGGTCAACTACCGCCTGCGCGATTGGCTGTTCAGCCGGCAGCGGTACTGGGGCGAGCCCTTCCCCATCGTCTACGACGAGGACGGCATCGCGCACGCCCTGCCCGAGTCGATGCTGCCGTTGGAACTGCCGGAGATCGACGACTACAGCCCCCGCACCTTCGACCCCGAGGACGCGGACACCCGGCCGGAGACCCCGCTGTCGCGCAACCGCGAGTGGGTGGAGGTCGAACTGGACCTGGGTGACGGGCCGCGCCGCTACCGCCGCGAGACCAACACCATGCCCAACTGGGCGGGTTCCTGCTGGTACGAGCTGCGCTACCTGGACCCCCGCAACAGCGACCGGCTGGTCGACCCGGAGGTCGAGCGGTACTGGATGGGGCCGCGCGAGGGCATGCCACTGGGAGGCGTGGACCTGTACGTGGGTGGTGCCGAACACGCGGTGCTGCACCTGCTGTACGCCCGTTTCTGGTCGAAGGTCCTGTACGACCTGGGCCACGTCTCCTCCGCCGAGCCCTTCCACCGGCTGTTCAACCAGGGCATGATCCAGGCCCACGTCTACCGCGACGCCCGCGGCTTCCCGGTGCCCGCCGGCGAGGTCGAGGAGCGCGACGGTCGCTGGTACCACGGGGAGGAGCCCGTCGACCGCGAGCTGGGCAAGATGGGCAAGTCCCTGAAGAACGCGGTCACCCCCGACGAGATCTGCGCCGAGTACGGCGCGGACACCCTGCGGTTGTACGAGATGGCCATGGGGCCGCTGGACGTCTCCCGGCCGTGGGACCCGCGTGCGGTGGTCGGACAGTTCCGTCTGCTGCAGCGTCTGTGGCGCAACGTGGTGGACGAGACCACCGGCGGGACCGTGGTGGTCGACGAGGAGCCGGACGAGGCCACGCTGCGGGTGATGCACAAGGCCGTCGACGGCGTCGGCCGGGACCTGGACGCCCTGCGCTTCAACACCGCGATCGCCAAGATCACCGAGCTGAACAACCACGTCACCAAGCAGAACCGGGTCCCCCGCACCGTCGCCGAGACACTGGTCCTGCTGATCGCCCCGCTGGCCCCGCACATCGCCGAGGAACTGTGGCACCGCCTGGGCCACACCGACTCGGTGGTCCACCGGCCCTACCCGCAGGCCGATCCCGCCTACGTGGTGGACGAGACGATCACCTGCGTGGTCCAGATCCGGGGCAAGGTCAAGGCGCGGCTGGAGGTGGCGCCCGACATCTCCGAGACGGAGCTGGAGAGCATCGCCCTGGCCCACCCGGCCGTGCGTGGCGCCCTGGGGGACGCCGGGATCCGCAAGGTCATCGTCCGGGCACCCAAGCTCGTCAACATCGTGCCCGCCTGAGAACACCGGCGGAACCGACCGCGAACCCGTCCCGGTCCGTCCCCTAGGGGACGGACCGGGGTCTCCCGGGGTCCGGAACCGTCCCCTTCCGGCGCCCGGCCCTCTACCCTGGGGAGGGGACGGGTGCCGATCGCCCGACCGACGGCGCAATGCGGAGAGAGACGGAGTGGCCCATGGACATCCTGCTCACCGTGCTCGCACTGGGACTTCTGGCCTTCCTGGTGTTCGTGGCACTCGTGGTGCGGGGGGTCAGGGTGGCCAGGCGTCACATCGACCGGGGGGTGCGCGAGGCCCGCCGCTCCTTCTCCGACGCCACCCTCCGCGCGCGGGGGGCCCAGCCCGGCCCGATGGGCGAGCTGGCGCGCCTCCGTCGGGAGATGCGGCTGTCCCTGGAGCACACCCGCAAGGTGCTCGAATCCGGAGCTCCCGAGGACCCCGCCCTGGCCGAGGCCCTCGCCCTGGTGGACCGGCTCGGCGAACACGCCGGTGCCCTGGACCGGGAGATGGGGGCCCTGATGGATCACGAGCCGGATCGGGCCAGGGTGGCCGAGCGGCTCCCCGACCTGCGCGACCGCGCCGGTCGTATCCGGAATTCGGCGGACTCCCTGCGCGGCGCCGCCCTGGACCGGGTGCGCTACCACGACGCCGCCGAGATCGACGGGCTGCACCGCCAGATCGAGATCGAAACGGGGGCCCTGCGCCACTGGGACCCGGTCCGGCCGGCCCCGGAGCCGACGGAGGAGAAGCTGCCGCCGGCCCCGGGACGCCGCCGACTGACCGAGTGGAATCGACCGCGCGACGCACGCTGACGGGGCCTGTCGTATTCTCCGAGCCATGTCCCGGAGATCCGCCTCCCGAGCCCTGGCCGTCGTCACCGACTCCACCGCCTATCTGCCACGCGCGGAACTCGGACGCCACAAGATCACCGAGGTTCCGCTGACCGTGGTCATCGAGGGCCGTGCGCTGGAGGACGGCACCCCGGAGGCAGCACGCCGGCTCGAGCGGGCCCTGGGACGGCACGGCTCGGTCACCACCTCGCGCCCCAATCCCGAGGTCTTCGCCGCCACCTACGACAAACTCGCCGCAGCCGGCGCCCGGGAGATCGTCTCCCTCCACCTCTCCGCCGAGATCTCCGGCACCCGGGACGCCGCCCTGCTGGCGGCCCGGGAGGCGCCGGTCCCCGTGCGGGTGGTGGACACCCGCATGGTCGCCATGGGATTGGGCTTCGCGGTGCTCGCCGCCGCCGGTGTCGCCGAGGCGGGCGGCACCGCCGAGGAGGCCGAGGCGGCCGCCGTCGAGCGCACGACATCCACGAGGGCGCTGTTCTGCGTGGACACCCTGGAACACCTGCGGCGCGGGGGACGCATCGGAGCGGCCAGGGCCCTGCTGGGCTCCGCCCTGGCGGTCAAACCGATCCTCGAACTGGCCGACGGACGGATCGAGATGCTCGATCGGGTCCGGACGACCAACCGGGCCGTCGCCCGGCTCGAGGAACTCGTCGTGGAACACGCGGGTGACCGGCCCGTGGACATCGCCATCCACCACCTCGCCGCCGCGGAGCGGGCCGAGCAGCTGGGGGCGCGGCTGCGGGAACGCCTGAACGCCCCCGCGCCCCCGCACATCAGCGAAGTGGGCGCGGTGCTCGGCGCACACACCGGCCCCGGACTGCTGGGCGCCGTCGTCGCGCCCCGCTGAGCCGGGAAACGAACGCCCTCTCCGGCCCCCGCGCCCCCCGATCGGCCTTCCCGCCGGGACCGGGGACCCCGTCGGTCCCGGCGCCGTCATCGGCATCGAGCCCATGCCGCCTCCCTCGTCCCGCCGCCCGATCGGTCATCGGGCGAAGAGGGCGCCGGCCCGTGCCGTCCGGGATCCGTCCCCGGGAGCGGGCGCCCTCACCCCTCAAGACGCTCCGGCGGGTCCCTTTCCGTTCGCCCCGTCGGCGTTTTCGCCCGATCGGGTGAGCGAGTTGTCCACAGGCGGCGCCTCGTCCACAGGAAGTCGCCGATATCGACGGAGAGCCCCGGGCAGCTCCTAGGGTCCCCGCCCATGACACACGGACTCCACGGCAGCACGGTCGGCGCCGGATCCCTCCACGGAACGAGCGGCGGAACGGGCGGCGGAACGGGCGCACACCACCCCCTCCCCCGGTGGGACGCCGTACGATCCTCCGCCGGGCTCCCTCCCAAC
>NZ_VKHT01000263.1 GCF_014141535.1 Streptomyces alkaliphilus
ACCCCCCGGCGAACCCTCCGAGGGCACCATCGCCCTGCTGCTCCCCGACGCCAAGACCGCCCGCTACGAGACCACCGACCGGACCGCCTTCTTCGGCGTCGTCGAACGCCGTTGTCCCACCTGCCGCGTGTACTACGCCAACGCCGACCAGGACGCGGCGCGGCAACAGGAGCAGGCCGAGGCGATGTTCGCCCGCGGGGCCGACGTCCTCGTACTGGACGCCGTGGACACCGTCGCCGCCGCCGCCATCGTTCGCGAAGCCCGACGTCACGACGTGTCCGTCATCGCCTACGATCGCTTCATCGCGGACGCCGACATCGACCACTACGTCTCGTTCGACAGCGAGCTCATCGGGTACCTCCAGGGGACGGCCCTGGCGGCGGCACTGCGGGAGCGGGGACCACGCCCGGACGGACGTCCACCCGGCGTCCTCCTCGTCCACGGCTCCCCGACCGACCCCAACGCCGCGCAGCTCGCCGCCGGTGTCCACCGCGCGCTCGAGGGAGAGGACATCGAGGTGCTCGCCGAGTACGACACCCCCGACTGGAGCCCGGACCGGGCCACCGACTGGGTCGAGGGACAGTTGACCCAGTTCGGCGACCGGGTCGACGGGGTCCACGCCGCCAACGACGGCATCGCGGGCGGCGCGATCGCCGCGATGAAGGCGGCGGGCCTGGACCCGGTGCCGCCCGTCACGGGGCAGGACGGCGAACTCGCCGCCGTGCAGCGGATCATCTCCGGTGACCAGTACATGACCGTGCACAAGGCGACGACCGAACAGGCCCGCACCGCGGCCGAACTGGCGGTCCGCCTGCTGCGCGGCGAGTCCCCGCGCACCACCGCGGTCATCGACGGCGTGCCCAGCCTGCTCCTCGCCCCCCGGGCCGTCGCGGTGGACGACGTGCGGCGCGTCATGGTGGACGGCGGGGTCCACTCGGTGGACGCCATCTGCACCTCCCCCTACGAGGCGGCGTGCGCCCGGGTCGGCCTGCTCGGGGAGGCCCCGTGAGCACCCCGAGCGCCCGGGACACCCGGAGCACCCACGCCGACCCCATCCTCTCGCTGCGCGGCGTGTCCAAGAACTTCGGCGGCGTCCGCGCCCTGCGCGACATCGACCTCGACGTCCGCCCCCGCGAGGTGCTCGGCGTGGTCGGTGACAACGCGGCGGGCAAGTCCACCCTCGCCGGGATCATCGCCGGCGCCCACCGACCGGACGCCGGACGGATCCTGGTCGACGGCCGGCCCGTGGTCCTCGGCTCCCCGGCCGATGCCCGACGGCTCGGCATCGCCGCCGTCTTCCAGAACCTCGCCCTGTGCGAGAACCTCGACGTGGTCGAGAACCTCTTCCTCGCCCACGAGCCCACCCGGGCCGGCTTCCTCGACGAGGTCGCGATGGAGCGCGAGGCGTGGGATCTCCTCGGCCAGCTCGCCACGAGCGTGCCCTCGCTCCGCGCACCGGTGCGGGAGCTGTCCGGCGGTCAGCGGCAGATCGTCGCCGTCGCGCGGGCCCTCCTGGGCTCACCCCGGGTCGTGGTCCTCGACGAGCCCACCGCCGCCCTCGGTGTGAGACAGACGGCGGAGGTCCTCAACCTCGTCGAGCGACTGCGCGAGCGCGGGCACGCCGTGGTGTTCATCAGCCATCAGGCCGCGGACCTGCAGGCCGTCGCCGACCGCTTCGTCGTGCTGCGCCTGGGCCGGTTCGGCGGCGAACTGGACGCGGCCGGAACCGGTTACGAGGACCTGCTCGCCGCCATGACCGGAGCGAGTCGCCCCAGCGGCAGGAAGCACGGATGAGCCCGACCTCCGCACCCCCCTTCCTGCGTCCCTTCTCCACCGGCGGCACCGGTGCCGGCCGGACCCTTCCGTTCGGCCCCCGATCCGCCGGCGACACCGGCCTGCTGCCGGTCATCGGCGCGCTCCTGCTGGTGTGGGCGGTCTTCGGCATCCTCAACCCCGCCTTCCTGTCGGCCGAGAACCTCGTGAGCCTGACCCTGCAGAGCGCCCCCGTCGGGGTGATCGCCCTCGGCGTGGTCCTGGTGCTGATGGTCGGACAGATCGACCTCTCGGTCGGCGCGGTCAGCGGCATCGCCGCGGCCGTCGTGGTGGTCACCACCGTGCTGCTGGAGTGGCCGCTCCCGGTCGGCCTGCTGCTCGCGCTCTCGGTGGGCGTGGTCACCGGACTCGGCTACGGCGTGCTCACCACCCGTCTCGGCCTGCCCGGTTTCGTCCTCACCCTCGCCGGCCTGCTGGTCCTCACCGGGATCCAGCTCCGCGTCCTGGGGCCGCGCGGCTCGGTCAACCTGCCCTTCGAATCGGGTCTGGTCCGCTTCGCCCAGCAGGGGTTCCTCCCCCCGGCGGTGGCCTGGGGAGCGGCCGCGGCGGCGGTCGCCGTCGTCACGGGCCTGCGGGTGGCCGAGCGGATCCGGCGGGCCCGGGCCGGCCTGCCGCGGATGGGCCTGCCCGGGCTCGTGCTCCGCACGGTCGGACTCGCGGCCCTGCTCGCCGCCGTGGTCGGCTACCTCGGAACGGCCCGGGGCATCGGGTATCCGGTGGCCCTCTTCGTCGCCCTGGTCGTCCTGGTGGACGTGCTGCTGCGCCGCACCCGCTGGGGACGCTCGGTGCGTGCCGTCGGCGGCGATCGCGCCTCGGCGCTGCTGGTCGGGGTGGCCGTGCGGCGGGTGACCGTCTCCTGCTTCGTCGCCGGGTCCACGCTCGCCGCGCTCGGCGGCATCCTCGCGGCCGGCCGGCTCGCCGCCGCCAACCAGGGCACCGGCGGCGCGGAGACCTACCTTTTCGCCATCGCCGCCGCCGTGATCGGCGGCACCAGCCTCTTCGGCGGGCGGGGCAGCGCCTGGTCGGCCCTGCTCGGGGTGCTGGTCCTGACCTCGATCTCCAACGGCCTGACCCTCCTGAACCTGGACACCGCCACCCGCTACATCGTCACCGGCCTCGTCCTGGCCCTCGCCCTCACCGCCGACACCCTCCTGCGCGGACGCGCGGCTCCTTCCGTGCCCTGACCGGACCCCGACCCCGTGGGCACGATTCCGCCCGGGGCCGGCGTCGGCGGGGGACCGGCGGCGGTCCGGGCGGCCGTTCCCCGTCCGGCATACTCGTGTGGGTGAACAGCGTGCCCGAAACCCGTACCCTGCCCGTGCCCGAAGGACTGGAGGGTGAGCGGGTCGACGCCGCCCTCGCCCGGATGCTGGGCTTCTCCCGTACCAAGGCGGCCGAGTTGGCGGCCGAGGGGAAGGTCCGGCTGGACGGCACGGAGGTCGGCAAGTCCGAGCGGGTCACCGGCGGTTCCTGGCTGGAGGTGGAGATGCCCGCCCCGCCGGCCGCCGTGCGCGTGGTCGCCGAGCCGGTCGAGGGCATGGGTATCGTCCACGACGACGACGACCTGGTCGTGGTCGACAAGCCGATCGGGGTGGCCGCCCACCCCAGCCCGGGATGGTCCGGCCCCACGGTCATCGGTGGCCTGGCCGCCGCCGGCTTCACCGTGGCCACCTCCGGCGCGGCCGAGCGGCAGGGCATCGTGCACCGCCTGGACGTCGGCACCTCCGGCCTGATGGTGGTGGCCAAGTCCGAGCACGCCTACACCCTGCTCAAGCAGCAGTTCCGCGAGCGCACCGTGGACAAGCGGTACCACGCGCTGGTGCAGGGCCATCCCGACCCGCTCAGCGGCACCATCGACGCCCCGATCGGTCGGCACCCGAAGCACGACTGGAAGTGGGCGGTCACCGCCGCCGGCAAGCCCTCGATCACGCACTACGACCTGATCGAGGCGTTCCGGGCCGCCAGCCTGCTGGACATCAAGCTGGAGACCGGCCGCACCCACCAGATCCGGGTGCACATGTCCGCCCACCGCCACCCCTGCGTCGCCGACATCACCTACGGGGCCGACCCGACCCTGGCCCGTCGACTGGGCCTGGCCCGTCAGTGGCTGCACGCCCGCAACCTGGGCTTCGAGCACCCGGCCGACGGCCGGTGGGTGGAGTTCTCCTCCGAGTACCCGGAGGACCTGGCGAACGCCCTGGGGATCATCCGGGCCGAGAGCGCCTGAAACCGGGCGGTGCGGGCCCGCCGGTCGGCGCGCCCGCACCGGTGTCACCCCCGCCGATCGCCGCCCCGCCGGGCCCGGGGCGGGGCGGCCCCGTTCCCCGTGTCCGCCGGGGCGGAGGCCTCCCCGGCTTTCCCGGTGTCCCCGGTGGCCGGCCCGGACCCGTCCGGGGCCTCGCGGGGCCCCGGCAGGACGGCCGGGGCGGTGTTGATCCGGGGCAGGGCGTACGGGTGCTCGCGGTGCAGCCAGGAGATCAGTTCCTCGCGCACCACGCAGCGCAGGTCCCACACGTCCGAGGAGTTCGCCGCCGACATCGCCGCCCGCACCTCGATGGTGCTCGCGGTGGTGTCGGTGACCACCAGGCTCCAACTGCGACCGTCCCACTCCTTGCGTCCCAGCAGGAAGGAACGCAGGTGTTCGCGCAGTTCGGCCACCGGCGCGGAGTGGTCCAGGTACAGGAAGACCGTGCCGGTGATCTCGTGACCGCCGCGCGACCAGTTCTCGTACGGCTGCCCGTTGAAGTGCGAGACCGGCATGGTCAGTCGCCGGTCGTCCCAGATCCGGATGGTGATGAAGGCCAGCGAGATCTCCTCGACGGTGCCCCACTCACCCTCGACCACCACGGTGTCACCGATCTTCACCGAGTCACCGAAGGCGATCTGCAGCCCGGCGAAGAGGTTGCCGAGCATGGACTGGGCGGCCACACCGGCGATGATGCCGAGCACACCGGCCGAGGCCAGCATCGAGGCGCCCAGCGTCCGCAGGGCGGGGAAGAGCACCACGATCGCGATCGCGCTGGCGACCACCGCGAGGATGGTGGTGACCACCCGGCGCACGATGGTCAACTGGGTACGGAACTGCCGTACCCGGGCGATGTCGTCGGTGCGCCCGGCGTACGAGGCCAGGATGTTCTCCGCCACCGCGCCCGCCGCCACGATCGCCAACCAGGCGCAGGACGCGGTGGTGATGACCGCCAGGATCGTCGCGATCACCGTGTTCTGCGGTATGTCCAGCCCCGAGGGTTCGTGGGCGAGCTGGAGGGCGACGGAGACCAGCAGCACCTGCAGCGGGGGCTGGCAGCGCCGCAGGAGCTGCGGCAGCCGGTTCTCCGGCTTGCGGCGGGTCGCGGTGCGCAGCCCCCGGTCGATCAGCCAGCCCAGTGCCACCGCGATCACCACGGCGCCGCCCAGCACGAGCACCGGCCGCAGCACGTCGTTCATCGACCCGTCAGCTCCTCAATCCATCCGTGGGGTGTCGGCCCGGACGCCGTCGTGCCGGACATGTGGTGGTTCCGCGCGGGACCTCCCGGCCCGCCCCGCCCGGCACGTCCGCCGGAGGGCGGGTCGGGAGGCCCCGCCACAGGCTAGCCGGCAGGATGGGCCGACGGGGACCCGCCCGCGTCCCGGGCGTGCCGCCGGACGGGCGCGACCGTCGGGTCGCGCGGAGCCGATCGACGCCGCGCCGGACGCCGCGAAACCCCCGTGACATCGGCGATCCGGCCCGTGTCCGGGATCATCCGGCCCTCGGCGGGGGCCCCGCGAACGCCCGATCCACCCGACCCGAAAGCGACTCCGACGTGGCCGATGTCATCCTCTTCCACTCCGCGCTGGGACCGCGTCCCGCCGTGTTCGCCCTCGCCGACCGGCTGCGGGCCGCCGGGCACACGGTCCACGTGCCGGACCTGTACGCGGAACCGG
>NZ_VKHT01000264.1 GCF_014141535.1 Streptomyces alkaliphilus
GCCCCGGGCCCTTCCGCCCTCTCGGGCCCCGCCTCCGTCCACGAGCACCACCACGGGAAGGACGCCATGCGCGCCAACTTCGTCCTGTCGGAGATCGGCGTCGGTCTCCGTCGCAACGTCACGATGACGCTGGCCGTCATCGTCTCCGTCGCGCTGTCGTTGTCGCTGCTGGGCGGGTCGCTGCTGGCCCGCGAGCAGGTCACCAGCATGAAGGACTTCTGGTACGACAAGGTCCAGGTGTCGATCTTCCTGTGCAACAAGATCGACGCCGACACCGACCCGGCCTGTGCCCGGGGCGCCGTCACCGACGAGCAGCGCGAGGAGCTCGAGGCCGAGCTCAAGCAGTACGACATCGTCGAGGAGGTCTTCCACGAGACCGCCGAGGACGCGTACAAGCACTACACCGAACAGCAGAAGGACTCGCCGATCGCGGCCGTCGTCACGCCGGACCAGATGCAGGAGTCGCTGCGGGTCAAGCTGAGCGACCCCGAGCGCTACGAGGTGATCTCGACCGCCTTCGCCGGGCGCGAGGGCGTGCACTCGGTCCAGGACCAACGGGCCCTGTTGGAGAACCTCTTCCAACTCCTCAACGGCGTGAACATCGCCGCCCTGGCCCTGATGGCGCTGATGCTGGTGGTGGCACTGCTGTTGATCGTCAACACGGTCCGGGTCTCCGCCTTCAGCCGACGGCGGGAGACCGGGATCATGCGACTCGTCGGCGCCTCCAGCTTCTACATCCAGATGCCGTTCATCCTGGAGGCCGCGATCGCCGGTCTCATCGGGGCGGTGCTGGCCTGTCTGATCCTGGTGGTCGGCAAGTCCTTCCTGATCGACGGCTTCCTCGACTCGCGCATCCAGGTCATCGACTTCGTCGGCTGGGACGCGGTCCTGTCGGTACTGCCGTTCCTGTTGGTGGTGGGGGCCCTCATGCCCGCCGTGGCGGCGCTCTTCGCGCTCCGCAAGTACCTGAAGGTCTGAGCCCCCCCCGGCCGACGGGCGGCCGGTTCCCGGGCCCCGCGGCGCCCGGCGCGTGCCGGGCGCCGTCCTCGTGCGGCCGCGCACCGCCTGATGGTGTGACAGATCACGTTCGGGTCGCCGCACATCCTGCCGTACGCTCCCGGCGGCCGGCCTAGACTCCCGACTCATGTCACGTGTGCGTAACGGAGGCCCGATCCGCCCGGCGCGTCGCGGCACGGTGCTCGCCGGTGTGCTCGTGGGCGCGCTCGCGGCCGGGGCGGCGGGAGCGGCCTGGGGCGACGTGGTCGCGGACCTGCCACCCGCGGGCATCGGACCGGGCAGCACCGCCCCCGTCGACGCCGAGATCGTGGTGGGCGCCTCCGGCGACACGTGGTCGGCCTCCTACACCGCCGAGGAGTACGAGGCGTGGCGGCTCTCGCTGGAGGGTGAATACGTCGGCACCGGTGTCTCCGTGCGGAGGGTCTCCGAGGACCGCGTCGAGATCGCCCGGGTGCACGCGGGTGGCCCGGCGGATCGCGCGGGCCTGCGCGCCGGTGACGTGCTGCGGAGCGTGGACGGCGTGGCCGTGGAGGACCTGCCGGTGACCGAGGTGGTCGCCCGACTGCGCGGCAGGGACCTCCCGGCGGCGGAGGCGGGACCGGGCAGCCGGGTACGGCTGGGCGTGGAGCGCGCGGTCCCGGCGGGCGCCGGTGCCGGCCCGGGGGGCGAGCAGGGGGACGGGGCGTCCGGCCGGGTCTCCCGCTCCGCCGAGAGCACCCGTATCGCCCCCGGGAACGGAGGTGTCCCCGCCACCGTGATCGAGGTGGAGGTGGAGCGCGCCGTGCTGGCCACCGAGCCGGTCACCGTCCACCGTGACGCGCCGGGCACGACCCGGGTGCGCGTCTCCTCCTTCGTCGAGGGCGCGGCCGAACGGTTGCGCACCGAGGTGGCCGGGATGCCGGAGGGGGAGGGGGTCGTCCTCGACCTGCGGGGCAACAGCGGTGGTCTGATCACCGAGGCGGCCGAGGCCGCGGCGGTCTTCCTCGACGGCGGCCTGGTGGGGACCTACGAGGTGCGCGGTGTCCAGCACGCTCTGCGCGCCGCTCCGGGCGGGGACACCGAGCGGCCCGTGGTCGTCCTGGTGGACGGGGGCACGATGAGCTCGGCCGAGCTGTTGACCGGCGCGCTGCGGGACCGCAACCGGGCCGTGGTGGTGGGCAGGCCCACCTTCGGCAAGGGCACCGTCCAGATGCCGAGTCGGCAGCCGGACGGCAGCGTCGCGGAGTTGACGGTCGGCACCTACGCCACCCCGGCGGGCACCACACCGGTCGAGGGCGGGGGTCTGGAGCCCGATGTGCCGGTGGAGCCGGGCGAGGACCCGGTGGTCAGGGCGGGGCGGGTGCTCGCAGCCCTCTCCGGCGGGGCCTGAGGGCCGTCCCGCCGTTCCCGGACGACCCGGCCCGACCCCGCGACACCCGACCCCGGAATAATCGGGGGCCGGCGGGCGTCGGGGCCCATAGGATGGTGTGGCCATGGCGAAGACCAAGAAAGCTGACAAGAAGAAGGCCGACGCCGAGGGGCGCAAGCTCATCGCGCAGAACAAGAAGGCGCGGCACGACTACCACATCCTGGACACCTGGGAGTGCGGGCTCGTGCTCACCGGTACCGAGGTGAAGTCGCTGCGTCAGGGGCGGGCCTCCCTGGTGGACGGGTTCGGGCAGATCGACGCCGGCGAGGTGTGGCTGCACAACGCCCACATCCCGGAGTACGCGCAGGGCACGTGGACCAACCACAGCGCCCGGCGCAAGCGCAAGCTCCTGATGCACCGGTCGGAGATCGACAAGCTGATCGGCAAGCTCCAGGAGACGGGTCTGACCCTGGTGCCGCTGAGCCTGTACTTCCTCAACGGCCGGGTGAAGGTGGAGATCGCCCTCGCCCGGGGCAAGAAGGAGTACGACAAGCGGCAGACGCTGCGCGAGAAGCAGGACCGGCGGGAGTCGGAGCGGGTGATGTCCGCCGCGCGGCGGCGACAGCGCTCCTGACCGGCCCCACCGGCGGGCGGGTCGAGGGGGAGGTCGAGGGCGAGGCGTCGGGTCGATCCGCGCCGACCGCGACACCCCCGGGGAAAAGCGCCGGCCGGAACGGTGGCGGCTCCTGTACCATGGACCGCAGGTGAACGGTGATACCGGCCCCGGCCGGAGCACCGCTTGTCAACTCAACATGGGGATGATCGGTTTCGACAGCGGCTGTCGAAGCAGGGGAAGCGAGCCGAGGAAGCACGGCGATGATCTCGTTAACCACGCGCCGTGAAAAAAATAATCGCCAACCAGAAGCGCGATTCCTTCTCGCTCGCTGCCTGACGCAGCGAGCGTGAAGTGTCAGTCCGGGAGCGTTCCCGTCCCGGGTCCTGGCATCAGCTGGGGAACTCCACCTTCGGCCCCGGTCACGGGGGTCGATAGGGACATCAAACAGTGACTGAGCCCGTCGGAGACTTGTCCGCGTGATCTCCGGGGCCGAGAAAATCGAAGCGGACTGCGCTCGGAGAAGCCCTTCTTCCGCACCGTTGGACGCGGGTTCGATTCCCGCCATCTCCACTCCCCATGAGGCCCCCGCCCGGTTCACCGGGCGGGGGCCTCGTCGTGTGTCGTCCCGGCCGCGGCGAATCCCGGGGGCGGGGGCGCCCGGCCCCGCCGACGCGGTGTGGTTCCTCGGGACCCTGGCCGGGCTGGTGCCCGCGCTCGTCATGGTGGCGGGAGAACTGCGCCGGGGGCGCACGGGCGTGGACGTGATCGCGGTGCTGGCGCTGGTGGGCACCCCCCTGGTGGGCGAGTACCTGGCGGGGGCGTTGATCGCGGTGATGTTCCTGGGCGGCCGTCGGCTGGAGGAGTCGGCCCGACGACGGGCGACGCGCGACCTGCGGGCCCTGATGGAGCGCTCACCCCGGCTGGCCCGGCGTCGGGTCGGGGACCGCCTGGTGGAGGTGACCCCGGCGGATGTGGTGCCCGGCGACCTGTTGATGGTCGGCCCCGGGGAGGCGGTACCGGTCGACGGCCGGGTGGAGTCGGCGGAGGCGGTTCTCGACGAGTCGGCGCTCACCGGGGAGTCCGCGCGGGTGGAGCACGCCCGGGGCGCGATGGTCTCCAGCGGCACGGTGAACGCGGGCGCGGCGTTCACCATGCGGGCCACGGCGGTGGAGGCGGACAGTGCCTGGGCCCGGCTGGTGCTGCTCGCCCGGCGGGCGGGGGCGGAGCGGCCCGGCGGCCTGGCGGGCCGAGCGATTGAACGCGTGGATCTCGAACGTGTGGCCGCCCAACCCTCGCAGCAACCGCTCGCACCAGACGGCGGAATCGCCGCGTGCGTACGGATAGCCACCCTCCGTGAGTATCGCGACTCGCACCGGTGACACCCCTCCGTTTCCTGTACCGGGGCCCACGGCCCCTGCCGGCCGGGCCGTCCTCCCGACCGTTTCCGGGAGGCCGCCGCCGCGGGCCGGGCGGCCCACCGGGGTCGGCGTCGGGACGGGGCGGGGTGCCCGGGCTCTCGATCACCGCGGTTCGCGGGAGCGCTCGACCGCCCCGCGAGGTCCGGGAGACGAAGGTAAGCGGATCAAGGGGGGTCGTGACGGACGGTTGTCCGCCACACCACCGGAAGGGGTGAAGAAACGTAACCCCGGCCCCTTCGGGGCGTTAACCCGCGGCACGGAGCACCCCCGAGGGGATTCCGAGGGGCTTCCGAGAGAATTGGGACGGACTCGCGGGGCGGTCGCGGGCGGGGGCGATCGTGGTTCGACACCCCGTCCGGTGCGTGGTCGCGCGGCACGGCCGTCACCCGGGGGTGACGGCCGTGCCGCGTCGGGGAGCCCTCAGCCGCCCCCCGGGGTCCGGCGCCCGGGGTGCGGCCAGGCGTTGGGCTCGCAGGTGATGCCGCCGGTGGTGAGGAACTTCGTCTGCTGCATCATCACCGGGGCCGGTTCCCCCTCCCCCGGACAGACCACGTGGTTGTAGCCGATGCGGTGCCCCACCTCGTGGTTGATGAGCATCTCGCGGTACCCGCGCAGGTCCGAGCCGAAGGTGTCGGCGCCCTCCGCCCAGCGGAAGGCGTTGAGCACCACCCGCTCGGTGCTCGCCGAATCACAGGAGACGTTGTCGATGCTGGTGTCCAGGCCGGAGCGGCGGCACCACTCGTGCGTGGTCCCGGGGGTGGCCAGGGTCAACACGAAGTCGTACTCCCCCGAGGAGACCCGGGCGAAGGAACGCTCGCCCTCGTTGCCCCACCCGCGCGGGTCGGAGAGCGTGCGGTGCACCGCCTGCGCGAAGTGCTCCGGGTCCACCCCCATGTCGTGCAGGTCGCGCTCGATGTCCACCCGGTAGCGCAGCAGGGTGCGGGCGTCGGGGTCGGTGGCCGGTTCCGACCCGGCCACCGGAACCAGTTCCCCGCTGCCGGTGACTTCCGGATCGACCTCCAGCGGTGCGGCGAACCAGGCGTCGAAGTCGAAGGGCTCCTCGGCCTCCGGCTCCTCCCGCGGGTCGGCGTTCCCCGGGTCCCCGGGTTCCACGGGTCCCCCGCCGGGGAGCGGGGGCGCGCCGTCCGCCGCGGCGACCGCGGCCCGCTCCCCCGGGCCGGGGTCCCCCTCCGCCATCTGACCGGTGACGGTGACCGCCAGGACGGTGACCACCGCCGCGGCGGCCGCGCCGGTGACGGTGCGGCCGCGTCCGCCGGGAGCGTCGTCGCCGGCGGCCCCGTCCCCGGGGGGACGCTCCCGCACCGGGGGCGCGGCGGGGC
>NZ_VKHT01000265.1 GCF_014141535.1 Streptomyces alkaliphilus
GGAGTGATCAGCGGGGATCGGGGAATGACCGATATCGTTCTCCGCCTGCCGGGACCCGGCGGGACCCGGCGGGATCTCCCGGGATCCGGCGGGCCGACTACCCTGGACAGGGATACGGGGGCGGGGTATGAGCCGTCGCCCCCGGGTCGCCCCGGCCCGGCCCCGGGACGGGATCACCACGAGACCGCGGATCCACCGCGTACGGAGGAGAAGCATGACCACTCCGCGGGAGACCGCAGTCGAGCACGGCGGTCACGGGTACAGCAAGGACAAGGAAGCTCACCTCAAGCGCCTGCGGCGGATCGAGGGCCAGGTCCGCGGTCTGCACCGCATGGTCGACGAGGACGCCTACTGCATCGACGTCCTCACCCAGGTGTCGGCCTCCACCAAGGCCCTGCAGTCCTTCGCCCTCCAACTGCTCGAGGAACACCTGCGGCACTGCGTCGCCCGCGCGGCCATCGAGGGCGGCCCGGAGGCCGACGCGAAGGTCGCCGAGGCGACGGCCGCCATCGCCCGCCTGCTGCGCACCTGAGCCGACCGGGACCCCGCCCACCGGGCCGGAGCCGGTGGCCACCCCCTACCGGGCCGCGACCGTGCCGTCCGCGACCTCGCCCTCCGGCGGCACCCGTACCTCCACCGGCACCCCGAAGTCGAGGAGTTCGGTGGTGGAGACCAGATCCGCCGGCCGGGGCGGGCCGGCGGGACGCCCCGGCCCGTCCGCCCCCGTGCCGGTCGGCCCGAAGCGATAGGTGATCCGACGCAGCAGCCCCTCGTCGTCCAGCCACGCCTCGAAGGTCACCTCCCGGCCCGCCAGACCGGCCGCCACCGCCTCGAACTGCCCCTCCTCGGGCAGGCCGCGCACCGCCCGTGCCGCCACCACCGGATCCACCGTGCCCCGGTGGTGCCACAGGCGGTCGCCGTCCGCCCGGACCCGCCCACGGTCCTCGGCGTGCGTCACCCCGCGCAGCAGGGCCGCCGCCGTCGCCGGATCGGTGGCGCCGCCGGTCACCAGATTGCCGTCCGGCACCCCCGCCGTGCCCACCCGGACCCAGGTGTCCGGTGGCACCTCCCCACCCCGGTTGCGCAGGTAGATCTCGCCCGGACCGAAAACGGTGATCACCGGCCCGTCGTGCGGCGCCCTTCCACCGGCCGCCTCGGGAACGGTCAGCTCCAACTCCCCGACCCCGGAACCGTGGTCGAAGACCCCCTCACCGGTGATCACCACCCGGGTACCGCCGGAGGCGGTCTCCACCGCGGTGCGCACCCGTGAGGTACCGGCCGCCGCGAGCACGTCGGCCGCCCGCGACAGCCGCTCCACCGGCCCGGGGGACGCCCCGTCCGGGTCGAGGGGCCCGGACGGCACCGCCGCGACCGGGGCCGGGTCCCCCGGTACGGTCCCCCCGCTCGCCGGGGAGCACCCCGTCACCGCGCCGACCACCGTCAGCGCCACCATCAGGGCCACCGCCGGTGCCGGTGCCGGCGTCCTCCGCCCGGGGGCCGCCCGTCGCTCCGCCATGGGTTCCGCTCCTCGTTCCCGGGGTTCCTGCCGATCGCCCTCCGGCGACCGCCGGGGCCCACCACCCCGGACAGCCCGGACGCCCCGCTCAACGAATTCCCCCGGGGACCGTCACGGTCGGCCCCGGGGGATGACTCGATACGGTGGTGGCGTGCACGACGAACGCGCGGCCGAGCCGCCCGCTCAGGTGTCCGACGGCCACCGCATCACCCTGGTGGAACGGGGGCCGTTCCTCGCCCCCCGGTGCAGTTGCGGGTGGCGGGGACCGGCCAGGCGGTCCCGTCCCCTCGCCCGGGACGAGGCCGCGGGACACGTGGAGGACATCGGGGGAACGACCTCGGGGTGACCCCGGCCCCCGTCACCCCCCGGAGGACGCGGACCACCCGAACGGCCCCGATCACCGCCGAACCCCCGTCCGGCGACACGGACGGGGGTTCGGCGGTGATCGGACCCCGGCGGCGGGCGACGGGGGCGCGCGGTGCTCGAACGGGATCAGGCTCCCGGTTCACCGCCCCGGCCCGGGGGACGAGCGGAGACGGCCACCGCCGGCATCTCCGCGCGCTCCGAAGCCCCCGGCTCGCCCGACGACGGTTCGACCGACGACGGTTCGACCGGCTCCGGCGTCCACCGGTCCGGGGTTCCCGCCGCGCCGACCGGCTCCGCGGGGTCGGTGCCGGGAGCCGGGAGCGGCGGGTCGGCGATCCCGGTGGACACCGGCGCCGGCCCGGGCGCCAGCCCGTTCAGGGGTCCGAGGGAGGCGCACAGGCGCACGGCGGGCGTCAGGACGGCCGTGGCCGCCGGGTACAGCAGCAGCGCGACCGCCGTGCCCAGGGCGTAACCGCCGATGACGTCCGTGGGGTAGTGCAGTCCCATCAGCACCCGGCAGAATCCCTGCGCCAGTGCCACGGCCAGGGCGATCAGACCGATCCTGCGGTGCACGAGCAGCAGCGCCACCGCGATGGTCATGGCGCCGGTGGCGTGGTCGCTGACGAAGGAGTACCCGGTCTTCCCGTCGAGCATGACGTTCAGGTCGGTGTGGTCCAGGAACGGCCGGGGTCTGGCCACCAGCTCGCGGATCGGGCCGTTGGCGAGGAAGGCGACACCGGCCGCGACGGGGGCCCAGAGGGCGGCCGCCACGGCCACCGGCGCGTTCGGCGAGCGCCGCACCGCCCACCAGGCCGCCACGCAGAGCAGCAGGGCCAGAACGGGCAGGCCGAATTCCCCGATGAAGGTCACCAGGGGTTCGAGGCGATCGGGCAGGGCGTCACCCAGGTTGTTGATCCGTCGCAGTATCCCGATGTCCGGATCGGTCAGCTCGGCCACCCGCCGTCACCCCTTTCCCGTCTCCCCGTCCGTGTCCCGCGCCCGTCGTGTCCCGTGTGGCGGCGTGCCGGGTGTCGCCCGCGCGAGCGGGTCCCCGGTGCGTGGCCCTCATGCGAATCGATCATCATCCGAACCGATCAACGCCACCGGTATCGGTCGGCGTTCCGACATCCACGGAAGTCACACCGATGCGTTATCGAAGAGATACGCCCACCCGCGGACCACCGGGGCGCCCCGACCACCCACGACACCCACCTCACCAACGGTAACCGATGAATCACGCGGCGACAGGCCGTGTCGCCCCGAAGTAGTCCGGCGAATCGATCGGGTCGAACCGGATCACCGCCCCCGTGTAGGGCGCGTTGATCATGTAACCGCCACCCACGTAGATGCCGACGTGGTTGATGCTGCGGGAATCGGTCAGATCGGTCGCGAAGAACACCAGGTCACCGGGGAGCAGTTCGTCACGGGAGGGGTGCGGACCGGAGTGCCACTGGTCGTTCGCCACCCGGGGCAGCTCTATGCCCACCGACTCGAAGGCCGCCCGGGTCAGACCCGAACAGTCGAACCGCCCGTCGTCCTCCGGGGTGCCGTCCCCGCCCCACAGGTACGGCGTACCCAGGTGGGACTGCGCGAAGTGCACCGCCCCCGCCGCCGCCTCCGACGGCGGCAACCGCTCCTCGACCACCGGGGCGGCGAAACTCTCCTCCATCGCCCGGATGGTCTTCACGTAGTGCTGCGTCTCCGCGTACGGCGGGATCCCCTGGTAGCGGATCACCGCGTACGGACCTGCGTTGTACGAGGCCAGCATGTTGTCCACGGGGTCGCCGGGCACGTCCCGCACGTACTGCGCCATGGCGCAGTTGTAGGCGGCCGCCGAGGGGATGGCGTCCTCCGGATCCCACACGTCGATCCGACCGTCCCCGTTCCCGTCGATGCCGTGCGAGGCCCACGTCTCGGGGATGAACTGCGCTATCCCCTGGGCCCGCGCGTGGCTCTGCGCGGTCGGCTGCCAGCCGCTCTCCTGCTGGAGTTGGGCCGCCAGCAGCGCGGGGGACAACTCGGGGCAGAGGTTGCCCCACCGACTCACCAGGGGCTCGTACTCCACCGGCACCGAGTTCTGCGCCAGGCGACCGCTCCCGGAGCCGCCGACCCCACCGCCACCGGCGGCGGCGAAGACGCCGATGACGAGGAGCGCCATGAAGGCGCACAAACCCCCGAAACCGATCCCGGACCACAGCAGTGCCTTGCGCATGTCCTCAACTGTGCCCCAATTCCCCACCGTTGTCTGCCGACAACCGTCGGGTACCGGCCGCACGCCGAGGCACCGAGCCGCGCACCGGGCGCACCGGGGGTGCACCCCGCCCGGGGACCCGGGCGCCGGGGGAGACGAACTCGCCTGTCGGGTGATCATTCCCCTTGGCGCATGGTGCAGTTCACCTTCCGCCCGCTCACGAAGCGGGTCGGAGCGTGGCACAATCCGAAACAGAGGCCCAACACGGGCACATGCGATCAGGAAGCGGAAGGCGGTGGGCGCGGATGTTCCTCTCAGCGGATGAAGCCGACATCACCGAGATTATCGGCGGAATCGCTCCGGACTGGGGGCCCTTCGCCACACTTGGCGGCGAGGCCCGGACCATGGTCCAGGTCATCATGGCCCTGGCCATCATCGTGTGTCTGGCCATCGCCATCTGGGGCGCCGCCAAGCAGCGGATCGGTGCCACCGCGATGCGGGACACCTTCAGCGCCGAGCAGGGCAAGGGTCTGATCGTGGCAGGACTCACCGGGGTCTTCATCATCGGTTCCCTCGGCACGTTGTTCACGATCGTGTACGGCATGGCCGTCTAGCGACGGGGCGCCCTCCCGCCCGTCTCCCGGGCGGGGTTCCCGTTTCCCGGCGCGCCCCTCCGTACGAGGAGCCGGTCACTCGATCCCGAGTCGGAGCAACCGGCCCCGGTCACCGGCACCGCCCGGTTCACCCGAGGGGCCGGTGTCCAACACCCACAGGTTGCCCTCACCGGCATCGGCGATCCCTGCCGGGGTGGTCCCTCCCGGCAGGTCGAACTCCTCCGGTTCGGCGTACAGTCGGGTGCCCGCGAGGGGAAGCCGCAGAAGTTCCCCGGCATCGGTGACCACCCACAGGCTGCCCTCGGCATACGCCATGGCTACGGGAGACCCTCCGTCCCCCGGGCGGTGAAGGACGTCATCGGTCGGGGAAGCACCGCCGACCCCGGTCCCCACTCCGATGACGAGGGCTTCCCCCCCATCGGACCTACCGGTGAGCCACAACCGGCCCACCGTGTCCGTCGCGAGGCCGTCCACCGTCTCCCAGCCCGAGGACAGCGTCTCGGGGGAGGCCGCACTCCCACGTCCGGCGAAACGCATCACCGTTCCCACCGGCCCCTCGGTCCCGTCGGCGCCCCCCACGCCGGCGTACAGGTCGCCATCGGGGGTGACGAACAGCCCTCCGGTCCGGGTCCCCGGAGTATCGGGAAGACCCGGGAGGACGCGCTGTCCAGGTGTCAGTTGATCGCCCGCCGGGCGCTGTTCGTCCCAGCCGAAACGCATGATTCGCGCGTCGGAGACGGTGGTGTAGTAGGCGTGCACGTACGTCTCGTCCGCCGCGAGGGCCAGCAGCCCGCCCGCTCCGCCGGCCTCGACGGCCCGCACCGTGCCGACCTCGGTGATGTCACCGGTGTCGGGGGAGACCCGGTGGATGGTGCCGGTGGTGCGGGAACCGACCAACAGATCGCCGTCGGGCAGGACGGCCGGGCCGACCGGCGCCTGGATGCCCGGCAGCGCCACGGTTCCCACCACCTCGGCGGAGCCCTCCGCCGGGGGCGGTGGTGGCTCGGTGGGTTCCGGCTCCGGGACGGGTTCCCCGCCGGCGTCCCCGCCC
>NZ_VKHT01000266.1 GCF_014141535.1 Streptomyces alkaliphilus
GCGCCGCCCCGCGGGACCCGCGCCTGGCGGCCGGCTACGGCTACCCCGGACCCCCCGGTGGGTACGGGTACCCGCACGCGGGGGGCGGCTTCGGCCCGCCGCTGCCGCCCGGCGGCACGACCCCGGGGGCCGGCGGCACCACCGGCGAGACGCCCGCCGGCGGCGGAAAGCGGCGCGGCCCGGTCCTCGTCGCCGCGACGGTGGCCGGCGTGGTGCTCGCCGCCGGCGGCGTCGCCCTCGGCAACTGGTGGGTCGACCGGGACTCCGGCGCGGTGCTCGACTCCTATCTCGGCGCCTGGCAGGTCGAGGTGCGCGAGGGCGACGACGGTGCCCCGGGCGGGTCCACCGACCGCGGGGCCGACCCCGAGCCGGGCGGTTTCGTCGGCGCCGTCCAGTTCACCCTGGAGCAGGGCGGGGCCGGCGAGGTCATCGGCCGGTCGCTGCTGCTCTCCCCCGACGTGCTGTGCGCCCGCGAGGTGGTGCTGCGCGAGGCCGACGGGGACGGCCTGGTCATCGAGCAGCGAGCCGACTGGAGCGTCCCCGGGTCCAGTTGCCTGGAGGACGACGGCGGGCGGGAGCGGCTGCGGCGCGACACCGACGGCTCCCTGGTGTGGGTGGCGGGCGACGCCGAGTACCGGATGACCCGCACCGGCGACGCCGGGGCCGAAGCCGTGCCGCAGGCCCTGCTGGGCGCCTGGGAGTCCGAGGACGACGGCTTCGCCGAAACCCTGGTGATCTCCCGGGGCGCGGCCGGCGAGCGGGTCACCGACTGGCGCACCGAGGCGACCGAGGAGGACGGCGGGGCCGTCTGCCGCTACGTCAACCACCTGGTGCACACGACGGAGACCGCCGATCTGCTGCGCCTGGTGCTGGGCCCCGACGAGGTGTTGGAGGGCGACGCGGAGGACTGTCCCGGCTTCCCCTCCTACGAGATCCTGATGGACCCGGACGACCCGGAGGAGATCGAGATCGTCTGGTCCAACGCCCCCGACGAGCCCTACACGATGGACCGCGCGGACTGACCGCGCACCGCCCGCCGCGCCCCCGACCGTCGGCGCGGCACGGGAGGCGGGCCCCCGTCCCGGGCGTCACGACCGCCCCGGGGCGGGGCACCCGGCCGCTGTCGCCGGAATCGGCGGCCGACACCCCCGACCTGTGCTCGGGGCTCCACACGCGAACGAGGGGGAACCGGAAAGTGAGACCGAGATGAAGCCGTTGGAGCACGGGGACCCCCGACGGGTGGGGCCGTACCGGCTCATCGGCCGCCTGGGGGCCGGCGGCATGGGCAGCGTTTACCTCGCGCGCTCCGACCGGGGCCGCACGGTCGCCGTGAAGCTGGTGCACGCCGAGCTGGCCCGGCAGGCCGATTTCCGCACCCGCTTCCGGCAGGAGGTGGCGGCGGCCCGTCGGGTCGGTGGGCGCTGGACCGCCCCCGTACTGGACGCCGACACCGAGGCCGAGGTGCCCTGGGTCGCCACCGGCTACCTGGTCGGCCCCTCCCTCCAGGAGGTGGTGGCCGCCGAGTACGGGCCGCTGCCGGAGCGCCCGGTGCTGGCCCTGGCCGACGGCCTGGCCCGGGCGCTGCGCGACATCCACGCCGCCGGCCTGATCCACCGCGACCTCAAGCCCTCCAACGTGCTGCTCACCCTGGACGGTCCCCGGGTCATCGACTTCGGCATCGCCCGCGCCCTGGAGGGCGCCACCACCGGCCTGACCGCGACCGGCGCGGTGATCGGCTCCCCCGGCTTCATGTCACCCGAGCAGTGCCGGGACGAGCCGCTGACAGCCGCCTCGGACATCTTCTGCCTGGGCTCGGTGCTCACCTTCGCGGCCACCGGGCGGGGCCCGTTCGGGTCGGGCAACAGCGCCGTGCACGCCCTGATGCTGCGCATCGTGCAGGACGAGAAGAACCTGGACGGGGTGCCGGAGGGCGTGCGGGAACCGGTCGAGGCGTGCCTGGCGCCCGACCCCGCCGACCGCCCCGACGTGGAAAAGCTGTTGGAGCGCACGGCGGCGGCCGGCATCGCCCCGCCCGACGACCCGGCGGGCGGCGGCACGGCGGGCGGCGCGGCCCCGTTGCGCGGCGGCGAACCGTGGCTGCCCGGCGCGCTGGTGGCCTCGCTCGGGCAGCGGGCGGTGCGCCTGCTGGACAGCGAGGACCCCGACGAGCCCGAGGCGGCCGGGGCGCACCCGGTCGGCGGCGCCGGCACCCCGCCGGGCGGGTCCCCGGCCGCCGGGCCCTACTCCCCCGCCGGGTTCTTCGGCCCGCCGGCCGGCTTCGCCGCCGGCCCGGGCACGCCGCCGGGCGGGTACGGCGCCCCCACCGCCGGCCCCGGCGGGTACGGCACACCCCCCGGCGGGCCGACCGCGGCCCCCCTCGCCGAACCCGGCGCGGCCGGCCCGGCGGGCGACGCGGCCCGGCGACGCCGGGTGCTGTCCATCGCGCTCGCCGTCGTCCTGGTGGTCGCCGGCGGCGCGCTGACCGTCCGCCTCCTGGACTCGGACTCCGGCGGAGCCGACCGGGACTCCGGCGGAGCCGCGGGCGGCGACACCCCCGACGACACCGGGTCCGATACTCCCGACGACGGGGAGGAGACCGGCGGGGCCGACGGGGAGGACGCCTCGGACGACATTGACGACACCGGTGAGGACGAGGACGAGTACGAGAACGTCATCGACGAGCTGTTCATCGGGGCCTGGGAGGGCCCGATCGTGGACGCCGACGGCGAGACGACCGACCGCCGACTGCGCCTGGACATCACGCCCTCGGCGATCGACCAGCCGGCGGTGTACTCGATGGTGGTCTCCCCCACCGTGTACTGCCAGGGCACCGGTTTCCTGGTGTCGGCCGACCCCGAGTCACTGACGGTGGACCACGACGGCGAGCGGATCGTCCCCGACCCCGGCTCCTGCCCCTCCAGCCGGGAGCATCTGATCATGGAGGCCGGGGAGGGGATTCTGCTGTGGGAGGATCCTGACCGGGACCTGTCCGCGAACCTGACCCCGGTCGCCGCCGGGAGCGCGGAGGACCCCTACAACGCGCTGCCCGAGTCGCTGGTCGGCATCTGGGAGTATGAGGACGAGTGGAACCGCTCCTACCTCCTGACCTTCGAGGAGGGCCTGCCCGGCGACATGTTGGCCATCTGGGAGTACGCGGCGGACGGGGAGACCGTCGTCGAGTGCACCTGGGAACACGCCCTGTTCCACCTCGCCCCGGAGAAGAACGAGCTGATGTTCGGCCCGAGCCTGAACATCTCCGCCCGTCCGGCCGGCTACTGCCCCGACGGACAGTTCCCCGCCTTCCTGGTGGGCGAGCCGGACGGGGACCGACTCACCCTGACCGCCTTCCGGGGGCCGGGCGAGGAGTGGGAGTTCACCCGCCTCGGCAGCTGACCGGCGCCGGGAACGGCGGACGCACGGACGAACGCGGCGGGGACCATCCGGTCCCCGCCCCGCCGTCGTGTTCCCCGCGTTCCGCCCGGCCGCTCAACCGCTCAGCCGCTCACAGGAAGGAGCGCAGCTGGATGGTCTCCTCGCGCCCCGGGCCGACGCCGATGGCGGAGATCGGCGCCCCCGACATCTCCTCCAGCGCCTTGACGTAGGCACGGGCGTTGGCCGGCAGGTCCTCCAGGGTCTTCGCCCCGGTGATGGACTCGCTCCACCCCGGCAGGTACTCGTAGATCGGCTTGGCGTGGTGGAAGTCGGTCTGGCTGTAGGGCATCTCGTCGACCCGGCGGCCGTCGATCTCGTACGCCACGCACACCGGGATGCGTTCCCAGCCGGTGAGCACGTCCAGCTTGGTGAGGAAGAAGTCGGTCAGGCCGTTGACCCGGGTGGCGTAGCGGGCGATGACCGCGTCGAACCAGCCGCAGCGCCGGTCGCGTCCGGTGGTGACGCCGAACTCGCCGCCGATCCGGCGCAGCGCCTCGCCGTCCTCGTCCAGCAGCTCGGTGGGGAACGGCCCGGCGCCCACCCGGGTGGTGTACGCCTTGAGGATGCCGATCACCCGGTCGATGCGGGTGGGGCCGACGCCGGCGCCGGTGCAGGCGCCGCCGGCGGTCGGGTTGGAGGAGGTCACGAACGGATAGGTGCCGTGGTCCACGTCCAGCAGGGTGCCCTGCCCGCCCTCGAAGAGGACGACGCGACCCTCGTCGATGGCCCGGTTGAGGATCAGGGTGGTGTCCGCGACGTACGGCTCCAGCCGCTCGGCGTGCAGCAGCAGCTCCTCCATCACGGCGTCCACCGAGATGGCCCGCCGGTTGTAGAGCTTGGCGAGGACCTGGTTCTTGAAGTCGAGGGCCGCCTCGACCTTCTGCCGCAGGATCGACTCGTCGAAGAGGTCCTGCACGCGGATGCCGACCCGGTTGATCTTGTCGGCGTAGGTGGGGCCGATACCGCGCCCGGTGGTGCCGATCTTCCGCTTGCCGAGGAACCGCTCGCTGATCTTGTCCACGGTGGTGTGGTACGGGGTGATCAGATGGGCGTTACCGCTGATCAGCAGCTTGCCGGTGTCGATGCCACGCCGTTCCAGACCGGCCAGCTCGGTGAGCAGCACCTCGGGGTCCACGACCACGCCGCCGCCGATGACGGGGGTGCAGTTCGGGGAGAGGATCCCGGAGGGAAGCAGGTGGAGGGCGTATTTCTCGTCGCCGACGACCACCGTGTGGCCGGCGTTGTTGCCGCCCTGGTAGCGGACGACGTAGTCGACGGAACCACCGAGCAGGTCGGTGGCCTTGCCCTTGCCCTCGTCACCCCACTGAGCGCCGAGCAGCACAAGTGCGGGCACAGGCGTACACCCCTTCCGGGCGGGGCATCTCACATGCAGACTGCCCCGGATCGACGAAACCCCTGACGCAATCGCGACAGGGGCTCTTGCACCGAGAGTTTACGGGACCGGTGCCGCGGGGGTGAACAGCTGCCGGGAGGCGGAGAGGTGCTCATCGTCATCGACCCGGTCGCCAGACGTGTGGACGGGGAGTCGGTGCGCATCGCGCGTGACGTGCTCTGCGCCGGCGCGGACGACGCCCGGGTGTGCCTGCTGGAGCCGGATCGTCCGGGGTCCATGGCCAGGGCCCTGGCCCGCCGGGGGGAACGCCGGGTGGTGGTCGTGGGCGACGACCGGGCGCTGCTGTGGGCTGTGCGGCTGCTGCACGGGCGGGGCGAGTTGGACGAGCGTCCGCTGGGGGTGGTGCCGGTGGGTCCGGCCCCGACAGTGGCGGTGGCCCGGTCGCTGGGGGTGCCGCCGGACCCGGTGCGCGCCTCGCGGGCGGTGCTGCACGGCCCGACCCGGCCGGTGGACGCGCTGGAGGACGACGCGGGAGAGCTGGTGCTGGGGGTGCTGGGTATCCCGGCCCCGGCGCCGCGCACGGTCCCGCCGCCGCGTTCCTGGTGGCGGCCTGCCCGGCGACCGGAACTGCCCTCGCCGCCGGCGCAGCGGCTGCGGGTGGAGGCGGACGGGAAGGTGCTGGCGGACCTGGACCACCCGGTGCGGCAGGTGTCGCTGTCGGCCGAGGACGGCCTGGCGGCGGTGGTGGTGCGGCCGGGCAGCGGGGCCCCGGCGGTGGTGGCGCGGGCGAAGCGGGTCACGGTCTCCGGGCCGGGGTTCAGCTACCGCGCGGACGCCGGCGACCGGGGCCCGGAGCGCGTGCGCACCTGGCGGGCCCGGCCGGGCGCGATGCGGCTGTCGCTGCCGGCGGTCCGCGCCGGACGGGTCTGAGC
>NZ_VKHT01000267.1 GCF_014141535.1 Streptomyces alkaliphilus
GGGCGGGCCCGTGTCCGGTGCCCCGACGTGCCGGTGCCCCGGCCCCCACCGCTGCGGTGGGGGCCGGGGCACCGGCACGTTCGTTGTTCGCGGGTCCCGCCGACTCAGCCGGCGACACTCACCGAGGGCTCACCGGAGGAGACGCCGTCCTTCTCCATCTGCTCGGCGATCTTCATCGCCTCGTCGATCAGGGTCTCCACGATCTTCGACTCGGGCACGGTCTTGATGACCTCCCCCTTGACGAAGATCTGTCCCTTGCCGTTGCCCGAGGCCACTCCGAGGTCGGCCTCCCTGGCCTCTCCGGGACCGTTGACGACGCAGCCCATGACCGCGACCCGCAGCGGCACCTCCATGCCCTCCAGGCCGGCGGTGACCTCCTCGGCCAACTTGTAGACGTCCACCTGGGCACGTCCGCAGGAGGGGCAGGAGACGATCTCCAGGCCGCGCTCGCGCAGCCCGAGGGACTCCAGGATCTGGGTGCCGACCTTGACCTCCTCCACGGGCGGGGCGGAGAGCGAGACCCGAATGGTGTCGCCGATGCCCTCGCTCAGCAGGGCGCCGAAGGCGACGGCCGACTTGATGGTGCCCTGGAAGGCCGGACCCGCCTCGGTGACCCCCAGGTGCAGGGGATAGTCGCAGCGCTCGGCCAGCAGCCGGTAGGCGTTGACCATCACGACCGGGTCGTTGTGCTTCACCGAGATCTTGATGTCGCGGAAGTCGTGCTCCTCGAACAGCGAGCACTCCCAGAGCGCGGACTCCACCAGCGCCTCGGGGGTGGCCTTGCCGTACTTGGCGAGCAGCCGCTTGTCCAGGGAACCGGCGTTGACGCCGATGCGGATCGGGGTGCCGGACGCGGAGGCCGCCCTGGCGATCTCGCCCACCTTGTCGTCGAACTGCTTGATGTTGCCGGGGTTGACCCGCACCGCCGCGCAGCCCGCGTCGATCGCCGCGAAGACGTACTTGGGCTGGAAGTGGATGTCCGCGATGACCGGGATCTGGGACTTTCGGGCGATCACCGGCAGCGCGTCGGCGTCGTCCTGGGTGGGGCAGGCGACCCGCACGATCTGGCAGCCGGAGGCCGTCAGCTCGGCGATCTGCTGGAGCGTCGCCCCGATGTCGGAGGTCCGGGTCGTGGTCATCGACTGCACGGAGACGGGGGCGTCGCCGCCCACCTCCACCGAGCCGACCCGGAGTTTCCGGCTCGCCCTGCGTTCGGCCAGCTTCAGCGGTATGGACGGCATTCCCAGCGAGATGGCTGTCATCGGTCTGTGCAACCCCACGGTGTGGTTCGAGGTCCCGGCGGAAACGGGCGGGCTCCGGTCATCGAGCCTAGCGGCAGCGGCGGGCTCCTCCGTGCCGGCCGGGCGGCTCCGGTGGTGTCGTCCGACGCGGTCGACACTCCCGCGACGACGCCGTCGACGTGCCGGAGCCGGCCTCCGCGGACGCTCCCGGCGGGGGGCGGTGTCATCCGGCCAGCCGCACCGGGCTGACGATATCAGCGACGAGGACGAGCAGCGTGAAACAGATGAACAGGCCCGCCACCACGTACGCCATCGGCATGAGCTTGGCCACGTCGAACGGCCCCGGGTCCGGGCGACGCAGCACCTTCGCCCCGGTGCGGCGCACCGACTCCCACACCGCCCCGGCGATGTGCCCGCCGTCCAGCGGGAGCAGCGGGAGCATGTTGAACAGGAACAGGGACAGGTTGAAGCCGGCGAGCAGGAAGAGGAAGATCGCCACCTGCTGACCCGCCGGGATGTCCAGGGTGAACACCTCGCCGCCCACCCGGGCCGCCCCGACCACTCCCATCGGACCGTCCTGGTCCCGCTCGGCGGTGCCCCACGCGGCGTCCCACAGGTTCGGCACCTTGGAGGGCAGAGCCACCAGGGCGTTGACGCCGGTCACCATGATGTCCCCCATGTAGGTGACGGCTTCCGGGAAGTCCTGCTTGACGATGCCCGGCGCGGGGGTGAAGCCCATGAAGCCGGCGGTGACGTACTCGCCCTCCACCGCGCCGCCGTTGCCGTCCAGCGCGGCCACCTGGTTGGGGATGAGGGTGGCCCGCAGGTCGAGCGTCTCGCCCTCCCGCTCCACGGTGACCGTCGCCGGCCCGATGGTGTCCCGGATGCGGGCCTGGAGGGTGCTCCAGTCCTCCACCGGCTCACCGTCGAAGGCGACGATGGTGTCGCCGGGCAGCAGGCCGGCCTCGTTGGCGGGGGCCGGGCGATCGCCGGCGCGGCACTCGTCGCGCTGCTCGTCCTGCGCCACCACGCACTCGGAGACCGTCGCCACGGTCGTGGTGGGCATGTTGACGCCGAAGGACATCAACACGCCGAGGAAGATCACCACGGCGAGGATCAGGTTCATCGCCGGCCCGGCGAACATGACGATGATCCGCTTCCACGGCTTGCGGGTGTAGAACAGCCGCTTCTCGTCGCCGGGCCGCAACTCCTCGTAGGCGGCGGCCCGGGCGTCCTCGATCATCGTCCGGAACGGCGAGGTGGAGCGCTGCCGCACCCGGCCGTCGTCGCCCGGCGGGAACATCCCGATCATCCGGATGTAGCCGCCCAGCGGAATGGCCTTGATGCCGTACTCCGTCTCGCCGCGGCGGCGGGACCACAGGGTGGGGCCGAAGCCCACCATGTACTGGGGGACCCGGATGCCGAACATCTTGGCGGTGCTCAGGTGCCCCAGTTCGTGCCAGGCGATCGAGAAGAGCAGCCCGAAGACGAAGACGGCTATGCCGAGGACGAACATCAGGGTGGTCATGCCGACGGCTCCTCGTCGCTCGTGTCCCGACCGAAGGCCGGTCCCCCGGAGGTCGTGCCGGTCAACTCCCGGGCCCGGCGCCGGGCCCGGGCCTCCGCGTCCAGGACGTCCGGCAGGGTCAGTGAGGTTCCGGAACCGGCGGCCTCGCGGTCCCCGGCCAGCTCCTCGACCACCTTGGCGACGGTGTCCACGATGCCGGTGAACGGCAGCGCGCCCGCCAGGAAGGCGTCCACGCACTCCTCGTTCGCCGCGTTGAACACCGCCGGCGCGATCCCACCGAGGTCCCCGACCCGGCAGGCCAGTGGTACCGCCGGGAACGCCTCGGTGTCCAGGGGCAGGAACTCCCAGGTGTGCGCCCGGGTCCAGTCACAGGTCGGGCCCGCCTCCGGCACGCGGTGCGGCCAACCGATGCCCAGGGCGATGGGCACCCGCATGTCCGGGGGGCCGAGCTGGGCGAGGGTGGAGCCGTCGGTGAACTCCACCATGGAGTGGATGTAGGACTGGGGGTGCACCACGACCTGGATCCGCTCGAAGGGGATGTCGTAGAGCAGATGCGCCTCGATCACCTCCAGCCCCTTGTTGACCAGGGTGGCGGAGTTGATGGTGATGACCGGGCCCATCGCCCAGGTGGGGTGGGCCAGGGCGTCCGCCGGGGTCACCCGGTCCAGCTCGGCTCGGGTGCGTCCGCGGAACGGCCCGCCGCTGGCGGTGACCACCAGGCGGGAGACCTCCCGGCGCTCGCCCCCCAGGAGGGCCTGGAAGAGCGCGGAGTGCTCGGAGTCCACCGGCACGATCGAGCCGGGACGGGCCCGCTCGGCGACCAGCGGGCCGCCGACGATCAGCGACTCCTTGTTGGCCAGGGCCAGCACGCGACCGGCGTCGAGGGCTGCCAGAGTGGGGGCCAGGCCGATCGAGCCGGTGATGCCGTTCAGGACGGTGTGGCACTCCGCGGCGGCCAGTTCGGTCGCCGCCCCCGGGCCGGCGAGGACCTCCGGCAACGGCTCGCCGGAACCGTAGCGGGCGCGCAGCGCCTCCCGCAGCTCCTCCCGCTTGTCCTCACGTGCCACGGCCACGGTGCGCACCCGCAGGCGGTGCGCCTGCTCGGCGAGCAGGTCCACCCGGCCGCCGGCGGCCGACAGGCCGACCACCCGGAAGCGGTCGGGGTTGCGCAGGACCACGTCCACGGCCTGGGTGCCGATGGAGCCGGTGGAGCCGAGGACGACGATCTCGCGGATCTCCCCCGGGCCGTCACCGGCCGGGGCGGGGCGCACTCGCGGATCCGCGAGACACGAAGAGCTGTCGGTCATTCCCCCATTCTGGCCCGTCCCGGGGCTCCGGCGTGCCGGGGTCGGCCGACCGGCCCCTTCCTCCCGACCGGCGGCGGCCGCTCCGGTCCCGGGCGGACGTCCTCCACCCCCGGTTCGGGAAACGCGACGACCCCCCGTCCCCGGGCAGCGCGTTCGCCTCGGCCCCGAGGGGGTGGGACCACCACCCGGGCCCCTGGTCTCCCCGCCCCGGGGCCGGCCGGGTCCGGACCTCGACGGAGGACCGGGAATTGAAGCGCTTCGACAGATGTATGGACAGGGTTGCCGTACCGGTTTAGGGTCTCCCAGAAGAACGGCGGGCCGTGGTTCGGGATGGACCCATGGAACCGTCGAAGCGCTTCACCGGTATCCGACCCCCACGCCCCCGGGGGCACCCGGGGGGCGAACCGTCACCCGCATCCGGCCCCACACTGGAGAGCACCATGGTCACTCTCGCCGAGGTCGCCCGGCACGCCGGCGTGTCGGCCAGCACGGTGAGCTACGTCCTCAGCGGCAAGCGGACCATCTCCCGGCCCACCCGGGAACGCGTGGAGCGCAGTATCCGCGAGCTGGGTTACCTCCCCAACGCCGGGGCCCGCGCGCTGGCCAGCAGCCGTTCCAACGTCATCGCCCTGATGATGCCCCTGCGCACCGACATGTACGTCCCCGTGATGATGGACATCGCCCTCGCGGTGGCCACCACGGCCCGTGAGCACGAGCAGGACGTGCTGCTGCTCACCGGGCAGGAGGGGCCGGCCGCGGTGCGACGGGTGGTGGGCAGCGGGCTGGCGGACGCCATGATCCTCATGGACGTGGAGCTGCACGACGCCCGACTGCCGTTGCTCCACGAGTCGCCCCGCCCCGCCGTGTTGATCGGCCTGCCCGCCGACACCACCGGCCTGACCTGTGTGGATCTGGATTTCGCCGCCACGGGGCGACTGTGCGTGGAACACCTCGCCGAACTGGGTCACCGCGAGGTGGCCCTGGTCGGGGAGGCCGCCGCGGTCTACGAGCGGCACACCGGTTTCGCCGAGCGGACCATCGCGGGGGTTCGGGAGCGGGCCTCCGAACTGGGGGTTCGGGTGCTGCACCGCCCCTGTGAGGGGTCCTACGAGGCGATGGCCGGCACGCTGTCGCGCATCCTTCAGGAGCGCCCCGGCACCAGCGGCTTCATCGTGCAGAACGAGTCGGTGCTCGGTCCCATGTTGAGTCTGTTGCGACAGCAGGGCCGGGCGGTGCCCGAGGACGCGTCGATCGTGGCGATCTGCCCGGACGAGGTGGCCACCCAGGGCTCGGTCGCCCTGACCTCGGTGGCGATCCCGGCCCGGGAGATGGGGCGCCGCGCCGTGGAGCTGGTGATGCCGAAGGTGGAGGCCGCCGGACGCAACGGGAACGGTCGGCCGGTTCCGGATCGGGTCGAACTCCTGCCGCCCCGTCTGACCGTGCGGGCCAGCACCGGTCCCGCGCCGGCCGCCGGGCGCCCCTGACGGCGGCACGCCGGTGGGCCTCGCGGCCCGGGGCGCGGGGCGCGCCCCGGGTCCCGATCCCCCGACGACATCGGGGCACGGGGCGGCGTCCGGATACCGGCCGCCCCCGGTTCCCTCCGGGACCCGCCGCCCCTCCGGGAGGGTTCCCGC
>NZ_VKHT01000268.1 GCF_014141535.1 Streptomyces alkaliphilus
GCTGCCGGTGGACCGATTGGAGGGGAAGATCCGTTTCGAGAAGGTCGGCTTCCGGTACGGCACCGCCTCCCCGAACGCCTCCGACGCGCTGCGCGACGTGGACCTCACCATCCCGGCCGGGCAGACCGTCGCGTTCGTCGGCGAGACCGGTGCCGGGAAGTCCACCCTGGTCAAGCTCGTGGCCCGGTTCTACGACCCCACCTCGGGGGCCGTGATGGTCGACGGCCGGGACGTCCGCGACCTGGACCCGACCGGCTACCGCCGCCGGCTGGGCGTGGTGCCGCAGGAGTCCTACCTGTTCGCCGGCACGGTCCGCGACGCCATCGCCTACGGGCGGCCCGACGCGACCGACGCGGAGGTGGAAGCGGCGGCCCGGGCGGTCGGCGCGCACGACATGATCGCCCGGCTGCCGAGCGGCTACCTGCACCCGATCGCCGAACGGGGCCGCAACCTCTCCGCCGGTCAGCGCCAGCTCATCGCCCTGGCCCGCGCCGAGCTGGTCGACCCCGACATCCTGCTACTGGACGAGGCCACGGCCGCGCTGGACCTGGCGACGGAATCACTGGTCAACGAGGCCACCGATCGACTCGCCAAGCGGCGCACCACCCTGGTCGTCGCCCACCGCCTCACCACGGCGGCCCGGGCGGACCGGGTGGTGGTCCTGGACGGCGGACGGGTCGTGGAGGACGGCACCCACGCCGAGCTGCTGGCCGCCGGCGGCCGGTACACCGAGCTGTGGCGCAGCTACACCGGCGAACCGGTCGGCGCGACCCCCGGCCCCTGACGGGGTGGGCCCGTCCGGTGGGGCCGAACGGGTGGGCTCGTCCGCCGGGTCCGGGCCCCCGCGAGCGGCGGCCCTATCCTGGCCGGGGTGTCCGGGGCGGGCGCCGTCCCCTGCCGAAAGGACGCGAGTCCCGTGTCGCTTCTCGTGGACGCCGACCTGATGGACGAGTTGACCGGGGCCGCCCGGCGGGACGGCGTCGAGCGGCATGTGGTCGGCGCGGTCGTCACCGACGACGAGGGGCGCGTCCTGCTGTTGCGCCGCCGGGCCGATGAGGACCATCTCCCCGGGCTGTGGGAGCTCCCCTCGGGGCGGGTGGAAGCGGGTGAGAACCTGCTCGACGCGCTGCGGCGGGAGGTGACGGAGGAGACCGGACTGACCGTCACCGCCGTCGAGGAGTATCTGGGCACCTTCGACTACCACTCGCGCAGCGGCCGGGCGACCCGCCAGTTCACCTTCACGGTGCGGGTCGCCCCGGATGGGGACCTCCGGCTCGCCGAACACGACGCCGCCGTCTGGGCCGCCCCCGACGACGACCACTCCGTCTCCCCGGAGGTGCGCGACCTCCTCACCCTGCACCACACCGCCGCCGGCTGACCCGGGGCACCCGCCCCCGGGCGCCGGCGCCCCATCGGCCACGTGGGCGCGGAACTCACCACCAGCGGGTTTTCCTGATCCGTATCGGGACCGGTTCGCCGAGTACCACCACGACCGTCTGCCACATCCGGGTGCTCTGCAGGGCATGACGCACGGTGCCCTCGGAGAAGGCCCGCTTGGCCATCAGGACACCCTGCGACGCGGCCTCCGGGTCGCGTGCCAGGAGGTCGGTGAGGGCTTCCATCACCGCGAACTGCGCCTCCTGCAGCGTGCGCGCCCGCGTGGCGTTCTCCCCGATGGTCACCGCCAGTCGGGTGCGGAAAGGTGGACGACCGGCAGGCTCGCGTCTGTTGCCGGAAGGCGGGACGTGGCGCCCGAGACGAGAAAAGAAAGCTTGTCGGCCGAGGGATGAGACCCTCGAAGGACTGGGTGGTGTCCGCTCCGTCTCATCGTTCATGCTTGTCCGGCGGGCTCCAGGCGCACCGTGAACCAGACCCACTTTCCCCCGGGGACGCAGGTGTAGCCCAGGCCGGTGGTCATGTCCCGCAGCAGCCACAGGCCCCGTCCGCCTTCGGCATCCCACGCGGGGACCGTCACCGCCGGAACCTCACGAGACCTGTCGAACAGGCGTACCCGGATTTCGCTCCCGAGGTGGTGCACCTCCAGTCGGCACCTCGGGTCCTCGACGTGCTTGAGCACGTTGGTGATCAGTTCGGACACCCCGAGTCGCACCAGTGCCACGGTGTCGGGGCAGCCGCCCCACTCCCGGACCAAGGAGGCGACCTCTTCCCTTAGGGCGCCCGCCCGTTCGGCGTGAGCCTTCACCTCCCGGCGGAAAGGGCGCGGTGAAGGGGATGCTTCGGCGGGGGATTCGGTCTCCATGAGGTCTCCTCCGGGAGAGTCGCGCGAACGTTCGGGCGCTCCCTCCACTCTGATTGCTCTTGGCTGTGACTTGATTACCCTGCGAATATGGACCTGTTGGCTTGCGTCGTGCAAGTCAACTACGAGAGTTCACTTCTACGAGTGAAGAACGGGCTCCCGGTTGTCAACTGTCACTCCAGTGAGGGGGAAGGTCATGGCGGAGGACTCGAAGCCGACCGTGCGTCGTCGTGTCCTGGGAACCAACCTGCGGCGCCTGCGGGAGGAGAGAGGGCTTCTTCTCGAACATGCGGCGGAGCATTTGAGTTGTAACGCGTCGAAGATCAGCCGCATCGAGTCCGGCCGTAGTCCGGTCAGGCCCCTCGATCTCAAAGCGCTTCTGGACCTCTACGGCGTCCTTGATCAGGGCGCGCGTGAGGGGTGGTTGTCATTGGCCCGGGAGGGGCGCCGACAGCGTTGGTGGCGCGCCCTGGAAGATCAACTTCCGCGGGACTTCCTGGATCTCATCGGCCTGGAGGAGGACACGTCGTACTGCCGGGGTTTTCAACCGGCCATCATCGACGGTCTGCTGCAGACGGAGAGGTATGCGGAGGCGGTGATCGGGGGAGGTTCCCCCGGCCCTTTGCAGCCGAACCAGGAGACCATGCTCAAGGTGCGCCTGGAGCGGCAGAAGGCATTGACGCGTACCGAGCACCCCATCGAGGTCTGGATGGTGATGGGGGAGGCCGCTCTGAGGCAGATGTGTGGTGGGCCCGAGGTGATGCGTGCGCAGCTCCACCACCTGCTGGAGTTGGCGAACCTGGGCAATGTGACCCTGCAGGTTCTGCCCTTCTCCGTCGGCGCGTACCGGGGTGGTCCGTTCCCTTTCAAGATCTATCGGTTCCCCATGCCTTCCGAGATGGAGGTGGTTCTCCTGGAGAGCCACATGAGCCACGCCTACCTGGAGAACCCCCGGGACATCGCGTTTCACTCGGAGATCTTTGATCGCCTCCGGGCCACGGCCTTGGGGGAGTTGGACAGCAGGCGCATGATTGAGGGAATCGCACGCGAGTACGCCCGGGAGTCGAGGGGAGACGAAGGTGCTGGTGGAGACCGGTTGGGTGAAGAGCAGTCACAGCGGGCAGAACGGGGATTGCGTCGAGGTGCGTCGTGAGGGCGCCCGAGGAATCGGTTTCCGTGACTCGAAGTGCCCGGATGGGCCGGTGATGGCGGTGGGACGTGAGAGTGGGCGGCGGTTCCTCGCGGCGGTCGCCCGGGGCGAGGGGCTCGGCGGAGCCTGAGCCCTGCCCGGGTTCCGGCGCTCCGGGGTCGAGTGACGGGACTTGAACCCGAGACCACCTGTTCCCGCACTCTCGCCCGGGGCAGTGAGGTTCGCCCTCACTCCCGGGCGAGGGCGGCGAGGTGGATGTCGACGGTCTGGAGCAGACCGCCGGGCGGCGGGGCGGCGCCGTCCCACCAGAGGGTGGCGGCGATCTCGTCGTTCGGGGTGAACGGCACCGGACCGAGGGCACCCGGGTCGGCGATCGTGGCGGTGAACAGCGCGCCGCGCGAGGGCGGGTGTCCGACCAGCGTGGTGTAGGGGAAGCCGACGAACCGCAGGTCGTCGGCGGCCACGGTCAGCCCGGTCTCCTCGCGCACCTCACGGGCCGCCGCCGTGCGCGGGGTCTCGCCGGGGTCGATGCCCCCGCCCGGCAACTCCCAGCAGTTCCGCTCGCGTTCGTGCACCAGCAGCAGACGGTCACCGTGCCACAGGGCGGTCAGCGCGTAGGTCAACGCGTGGTCGCTCGGCGGCTCGTGCTCCGGGACCCGGGCGAAGTCCAGCAGATCGATGCCGAGCGGGCCGGAGGCCAGGGGAACGGAGTCGGCGGGCGTACGGCCGGGGTCGGGGGCGCCGGTGGTGGTCATGGCGGCAGCGTACGGGGCCCGTGTCGGAACCCGGGAGGGATATCCGGCGCCCGGGCCCGCGACCGGTACGTCCCGCACCGCCGCACCGCCGCACCGCCGCACCGCCGCACCGCCGCTCAGCCGGCGCGCGCCGGGCGCGGGCCGGAAGGCGGCGGGGCGGTGGAGGCGCGCACCCGCAGCTCGGTTCCGACGACGGTCACCCCGCCCGGCGGCGGCTCCTCCACGCCGAGGGCCAGCAGCCCCGCCCGGGCGCCGGCCTCGTGCAGCGGCAGGCGGGCGGTGGTCAGCGCCGGGGCGGCCTCGGCGGCGAACGGGAGATCGTCGAAGCCGGTGACGGAGACGTCCTCCGGCACCCGCAGGCCGGCCTCCCGCAGCGCGGCGCAGGCCCCCAGCGCGACGGTGTCGTTGGCGGCGGCGATCGCGGTCAGACCGGGGAAGCGGCGCAGCAGTTCGCGGGCGCCCCCGTACCCGGAGTCCCGGTCGAAGCGCCCGTGCACGACGCGGTCCCCGGCCCCGTCGGTGAGGCCGGCCGCATCCAGGGCAGCCCGGTGGCCCTCCAGGCGGTGCCGGGTGGTGGTGCGCTCGGCCGGACCTGCGAGGTAGCCGATCTCCCGATGTCCCAGGGAGATCAGGTGCTCCGTCAGGGCCCGGGCCCCGCCCCGGTTGTCGAAGGCCAGGCAGGCGGGGTGCGGGAGGTCGACGGCCCGGGGCAGGGGCACCTCGGTGCCGTCGGGCGCGACGGCGGTGTCGGCCTCCGGCGCCTCCCCCTCGGTGCCCCCCTCGTCCCCGGCCACGGGCGGGGTCAGCGGCGGCCTCCCGCACAGCACGACCCGGGCCCCGGCACGCTCTATGCGCCGCAGCGCGGCGGCGAGCGCGGCCTGGTGGGCGGGGTCCTCGACGGCGCCGCCGGTGAGGATGACGGCGGCGGCGCGCTGGCGCTGGAGCAGGGTGAGGTAGGTCAACTCCTGTTCGGGGGAGCCGCCGGTGGTGCAGACGACGGCGAGTTTGCGACCCCGCCCGTCGGGGGCGTCCACCGGCGCGATCCTGGACTGCACGCCCCCGGCGATGATCCCGAAGAAGGGGTCGGCGATGTCGTTGACCAGTACCCCGATGAGGTCGGAGGTGGCGGCGGCGAGCGAACTGGCGGGTCCGTTGACCACGTACTCCAGTTCCTCCACGGCCCGCAGGACCCGGCTGCGGGTGGTGCCGGCGACCGGGTAGTTCCCGTTGAGCACCCGGGAGACGGTCGCGGCGGAGACCCCCGCGCGGGCCGCCACGTCGGCCAGCGTCACTGCCATGCCTTGCCCTCCGGCTGAAAGAAAACGGACGCGCCCTTGTCAGAGCGCTGGGGGCAGGTTAGCTTTTCCCCGGAGTAGAAAGCGCTTACTACGGTGTGGTCGTCCGGTGGGGCGATCACCGGGTGACCACATCGGGGTGGGCACCGAGGGGGAGGCGCCGGAGGCCGACACCGCCGTCGCGCCCGACGGCACCGAGGTGCCCCTGCCCCGGGCCGTCGACCTCCCGCACCCCGCCTGCCTGGCCC
>NZ_VKHT01000269.1 GCF_014141535.1 Streptomyces alkaliphilus
CCCGTTCCCGACCGCCTTCGGAGGCCCCCGCTGATGACGCCCCCGTCCGCACCCAGTTCCAATGTGCCCGGCGAGTACCGGGAGCGTGATCGACGGTCCGTCGCCGAGTTCCTCCGACTGGAGGTCTCCGGCGGCCTGATGCTGCTGATCGCCGCCACTTTGGCCCTGATTCTCGCCAACTCGCCCCTGGGAGACGGCTACGCCTCGGTCCGGGACCATTACCTGGGCTTCTCCGAGCTGGGGCTGCGCATGTCCATCGGCCACTGGGCGGCGGACGGCCTGCTGGCGGTCTTCTTCTTCATCGTCGGTATCGAACTCAAGCGCGAGATGGTCATCGGCGAGCTGCGCAATCCCGTCGCGGCGATCCTGCCCATCGTCGCCGCGGTCGGCGGCATGGCCGTGCCGGCGATCTTCTATGCCGTCGTCGTCGGCGTCCAGGGCGGCAACATGGACGGCTGGGCGGTGCCGATGGCCACCGACATCGCCTTCGCGCTCGGCGTGCTGGCGGTGGTCGGGCGCAATCTGCCATCGGCGCTGCGCACCTTCCTGCTCACCCTGGCGATCGTGGACGACCTGATCGCGATCACCGTGATCGCGATCTTCTACACCTCGAACCTGAACTTCCTCGCCCTCTTCGGCTCCTTCGTCGGCCTGGCGGTCTTCTGGGTCCTTCACCACAAAGGGGTGCGCGGTTGGTACATCTACGTGCCGCTGGCACTGGTGATCTGGGCCCTGATGTTCAACAGCGGCGTGCACGCCACCATCGCGGGTGTCGCCATCGGCATGCTGCTGCGCTCCACTCCGCGCGAGGGCGAGAAGCACTCCCCCGCCGAGCACGTCGAGCACATCGTGCACCCGTGGTCGGCGGGCCTGGCGGTGCCGATCTTCGCGCTCTTCGCCGCCGGCGTCGCGATCTCGGCCGAGACGATCACCGGCCTGCCGCAGCAGCCGGAGGCGCTGGGCGTCGTACTGGGTCTGTTCCTCGGCAAGATCGTCGGTATCTTCGGCGCCAGCTGGCTGATGGTGAGACTCACCCGGGTCGAGCTCAACCCGGTCCTGAGGTGGGCCGACATCGCCGGCGCCTCGATGCTGGCGGGCATCGGCTTCACCGTCTCGCTGCTGATCTCCGAACTGGCCTTCACCGAGGACCTGGAGCTCCAGGAGACCGTGAAGGCGGCGGTGCTGCTGGCCTCGCTCCTGGCCGCGGTGGGCGCGAGCATCGTGTTGAGCATGCGGAACCGGCAGTACACGGCCGAGAACGGTCCGGAGGGTCCGGGCGACGGCCCGGCCGCCGTTCGGGCGGACGACGACGGCTCAGGCGACGGCGCGGCGGCCTCCCCGGGGACACCCGGGACCGGGGCCGGGTCCGGCGGTGACAGCGGGGTCCCGGCACGGTCCGGGAGCTGAGCGGGCCCCGGGAGACCCGGGGGACCCGTGAGCCGCGGAAGGGCCCCGGGGGCGACAGGTGTCGCCCCCGGGGCCCTTCCGCGTGTCGCCGGAGCCCGCACTCCTCGATCCCCATCCGGCCCCGCCACTTCCCGCTTCCCGAATCACATACCCTCCGGGGGTATAGTGGGCGACTCCATGACGTCCGACCGCGCCGGCCCGCCGGCGTCCGGTGGGGCGAGTGAGCCATCCGCACCGGCCGAACGGCCGCACGGCAAGGAGGAAGCCATGAGCGAGACGATCCACCGGGCCACCTGGAAGGTGTCCGGGATGACCTGCGGCCACTGCGAGAAGTCGGTTTCCGAGGAACTGTCCGCGCTGCCGGGGGTGAGCTCGGTGCACGCCCGCGCGGGCGAGGGGCTGGTGACCGTGGAGTCCGACCGCCCCCTGGACGAGGCCGCCGTACGGGCCGCCGTGGACGAGGCGGGGTACGAGGTGACCGGAGCCGCCTGAGGGCCCGACGGCGCCGTTTCGGCGGCCGGGGGCCGCAGGGGGCCGCCCGGACCGCCGAAACGGCCCCGGGGGCGGCCGACGGGGCCCCCGGAGCGGCCTCCCGGGCGCGACACGGGCCCGCCGGGGAGCCGGAGGCACGGAAGGACCCGGGAGGAGCGGGCACACGGGGGATGCCGGGACGGGGAAAGCCCTCTCACCCCGACTCCGCCACGGGCCACCACGGCAGGAGGAAGTCCACCGCGACAGGAAGGCGCCCCACGCCGGGTCCCCCCACAGGGCCCGAGCGCGAGGCGCCTTGTGCCGTCGGCGCAGAGCGTCCCCCCACGGGACCCCGTCCGAGCGGCTGTCGACGTGGGTCCAGCCGAAACCACGTCGATCTCACTCCATTAGACCGACCCGGAGGCCCCGGGTTGCACCCAGCCGGGTGTGATCTGAATCACATTACATGATCGTAGTCGCGTCACCACGATGTGCGATCACCCCGGGAGCGACGCGCGAGCCGGGCCCGCCCCGCGTCCGCCCCGTCCCGGGCCCTTCCCCGAAGAGCCCGGGAGAGCCCCGGACGGCACGGAGGAACGCCGCGGGGCCCGTTCCCCCGATCGGGGGAACGGGCCCCGCGGTGACGAGACCGGGTTCCGCGACCGCTCGGGCCGGGCACCCCCGGCCCGTCGCTCAGCGCTGCTCGACCGGGATGTAGTCCCGCTCGACCACACCGGTGTAGATCTGGCGCGGACGACCGATCCGGGAGCCCGGCTCCTTGATCATCTCGTGCCACTGGGCGACCCAGCCGGGGAGCCGGCCGAGCGCGAACAACACGGTGAACATGGTGGTCGGGAAGCCCATGGCCCGGTAGATCAGGCCGGTGTAGAAATCGACGTTCGGGTAGAGGTTGCGCGAGACGAAGTAGTCGTCGCTCAGCGCGCGCTCCTCCAGCCGCAGCGCGATGTCCAGCAGCTCGTCGTTCTTGCCGAGCGCGGAGAGCACATCGTGGGCGGCGGCCTTGATGATCTTGGCGCGCGGGTCGAAGCTCTTGTAGACCCGGTGGCCGAAGCCCATCAGGCGGACGCCGTCCTCCTTGTTCTTGACCTTCTCCAGGAAGGTGTCGGCGTTGCCACCGGCCTCCCGGATCTGCTCCAGCATCTCCAGCACGGCCTGGTTGGCGCCGCCGTGCAGCGGGCCCCACAGGGCGTTGATGCCGGCGGAGATGGAGGCGAACAGGTTGGCCTGCGAGGAACCGACCAGCCGCACGGTGGAGGTGGAGCAGTTCTGCTCGTGGTCCGCGTGCAGGATCAGCAGCTTGTCCAGGGCGCCGACCACCACCGGGTCCAGCTCGTACTCCTCGGCCGGGACCGAGAAGGTCATGCGGAGGAAGTTCTCCACGTAGCCGAGGTCGTTGCGCGGGTAGACCACCGGGTGGCCGATGGACTTCTTGTACGCGTACGCCGCGATGGTGGGGAGCTTGGCCAGCAGGCGGATGGTGGAGATGTGCCGCTGGTCCTCGTCGAAGGGGTTGTGGCTGTCCTGGTAGAAGGTGGACAGCGCGCTGACGACGGAGGAGAGCATCGCCATCGGGTGCGCGTCCCGCGGGAAGCCGTCGTAGAAGCGCTTCACGTCCTCGTGGAGGAGCGTGTGCTGGGTGATCTCGCCCCGGAAGGCGGAGAGCTGATCCACGGTGGGCAGCTCGCCGTAGATGAGGAGGTAGGCGGTCTCCAGGAAGGTCCCGTGCTCCGCCAGCTGCTCGATCGGATACCCCCGGTAGCGCAGGATGCCCTGCTCCCCGTCGAGGTAGGTGATCGCCGATTTGTAGGCCGCGGTGTTGCCGTAACCGGAGTCCAGGGTCACCAGACCGGTTTGTGTCCGCAGCTTGCCGATCTCGAAGCCACGGTCACCGACCGTGCTGTCCACCAGCGGGAAGCGGTACTCGCCGTCGCCGTACCGCAGTACCACTGCGCTGTCGTTGTCACTTGCGCGGTGTTCGCTCACGTCATCCCTCACCGACGTAGTGCCTCTTCTTCGAGGTGCCCTGACTGATTCCACTCTCCCCCATCCGGGGCCACTTGGTGCACTCGGGGTCGTCCAATGGGCCCCGTTCTGGCACGCCGTGCCGGAACGGTACCGGACAAAGGGATGAATTTCCCCCGCCTTGGCGCGAGAGGCCCCGGGATGGCCCGGCGGCTCATCGGATCGTCACCCGAACCGCCGATCCGACGTTCACCGAGCCGCCCTCGCTCTCATTCGCTCATCGACTCATTCGCCCCGTTCGGCCGTTCGCCGGCCGCCGACGCCCCGGGGGCCCCGGCGCCCCGGGCGCACACCCCACGTGCCACCTCGGCGCGTCACTCCCCGTGATCCCCACCGGAGCGCCGGTCACACCTCCCCGGCCAACCTGTGTTTCAGGGCGGTGAACCGTCGACCGGCCGAGACCGTGCGCACCGCCTGCCCCAGCGCCCGCCGCGAGCCCACCAGCACCACCAACCGTTTCGCCCGGGTCACCGCCGTGTAGAGCAGGTTCCGCTGGAGCATCATCCAGGCACTCGTGGTGACGGGGATCACCACGCAGGGGTACTCACTGCCCTGCGAGCGGTGGACGGTCACCGCGTAGGCGTGGGTGAGTTCGTCCAGTTCGGAGAAGTCGTAGGGCACCTCCTCGTCCTCGTCCGTGCGCACGGTCAGCCGCTGCTCCTCCGGCTCCAGGCCCACCACGACGCCCACCGTGCCGTTGAAGACGCCGTTGGCGCCCTTGTCGTAGTTGTTGCGGATCTGGGTGACCTTGTCGCCCACCCGGAAGATCCGACCGCCGAAGCGCTTCTCCGGCAGGCCCGGTCGAGCCGGGGTGATCTCCTGCTGGAGCAGGCCGTTGAGCGCCCCGGCCCCGGCCGGGCCCCGGTGCATGGGGGTGAGCACCTGCACGTCCCGGCGCGGGTCCAGCCCGAAGCGGGCGGGCACCCGCCGCGCGGCCACGTCCACCGTCAGCCGCCCGGCCTCCTCGGTGTCCTCCTCCACGAAGAGGAAGAAGTCGTCCAGGCCGCTGGTCAGCGGCGGGGTGCCGGCGTTGATGCGGTGGGCGTTGGTGACCACCCCGGACTGCTGCGCCTGCCGGAAGATCCGGGTCAGCCGCACCGAGGGCACCGGTCCGCCCTCCGCCAGCAGGTCGCGCAGCACCTCCCCCGCCCCGACCGAGGGCAACTGGTCCACGTCCCCCACCAGCAACAGGTGGGCGCCCGGGGCCACGGCCTTGATCAGCTTGTTGGCCAGCAGCAGATCGAGCATCGACGCCTCGTCCACCACCACCAGGTCGGCGTCCAGCGGCCGGTCCCGGTCGTAGGCGGCGTCCCCTCCGGGCCTGAGCTCCAACAGTCGGTGAACCGTGGACGCCTCCGCCCCGGTCAGCTCCGCCAGCCGTTTGGCGGCCCGGCCGGTGGGGGCCGCGAGTACCACCTTCGCCCGCTTGGCGCGGGCCAACTCCACCACCGAGCGCACCGTGAAGGACTTGCCGCAGCCGGGCCCGCCGGTGAGCACGGCCACCTTCTCGGTCAACGCCAACCGGACCGCCTCCCGCTGCTCGGGCGCCAACTCGGCGCCGGTGCGCTTGGCCAGCCACCCCAGGGCCACCTCCCAGTCCACCCCGTCGAAGGCCGCCAGGCGATCCTCCGGGTGCTCCAACAGCCGTCGGAGCTGCGCGGCCAGGGAGACCTCCGCGCGGTGGAAGGGGACCAGGTAGACGGCCGTCACCGAGCCCCCGGGGTCCTCCGGGTCCGGCACCCGCTGCCGCTCCACCC
>NZ_VKHT01000027.1 GCF_014141535.1 Streptomyces alkaliphilus
CCCCCGGAGGGGGAACCCGGCCCGGCCGCCCCGGGTCGGCGGCGGTTCCCGGCGGCGAATTCGGGGAGACGTTCTGTGGGGGAAGTGCGGGGGAAGTCGGTGCGAGCCGACCCCGGCCCCTGCCCCCGCGGGCGGCGACGGAGTAACATCCGCGCCAACGGTCCCATCCATCGAGGAGGACGGATGCAGAGCACCGCGACGGTGCTGGTCTACAGCGACGACGCCAACACCCGCGAGCAGGTGCGGTTGGCGGCCGGTCGTCGACCGGCGGCCGACTCCCCGCGCCTGGAGTACCTGGAGTGCGCCACCCCGGCCGCCGTCCGGGAGGCCCTGGAACGGGGCGGAGTGGACGTGTGCGTGCTCGACGGCGAGGCCGTGCCGGCCGGCGGGATGGGCGTGTGCCGGCAGATGAAGGACGAGATCTTCGAGTGTCCTCCGGTGCTGCTGCTCATCGGTCGCCCCCAGGACGCCTGGCTGGCGACCTGGAGCCGGGCCGAGGCGACGGTGGCCCACCCGGTGGATCCGGCCGAGTTGGCCGCGGCGCTGGCCGCGCTGCTGCGCGAACGGCGCCCCGCGGCCGCCTGAGTCGACGGTGGCACGGCCGACGTCCCGGCCGTGCCACGGCACGGTGACCGGCCCGGTGCCCGATTCCCCCGTGGGGGCGGGCACCGGGCCGGTCGGGTGAGAGGGCACGGGCCGGGAACTCACAGGACGGGACGCAGGCGGGCCCGCTCGCTCCCGTCGTTCCGTCCCCCGCGCCCGGCGTCCTCGGCCTCCACCGCGCCGGGGGCCTGCGGGCCGGCATCGGTGACGGCCCCGCTTCCGGCGTCGGCCCCGGGCTCGGTGTCCCCGGGCGCCCCCGCGGGCACGAGGGCGCTGCCGCGACGCCACTCCTCCCAGTCCATGTTCCAGTCGCCGAAGCCGTTGCCGAAGTAGGGCATGTCCACGCCCTCGCCGCCCACGTGTTCGACGATGTCCCCCACCCGGACGTTCTCGAAGAACCAGCGGGCGTTCTCCGTGTTCAGGCCGGTGCACCCGTGGCTGACGTTGTCCCGCCCGTGGTACCCCACGGACCAGGGGGCGCCGTGCACGTACTCACCGCTCCAGGTGAGGCGGGCGGCCCAGTACACGTCCAGGTCGTAGTACTCCGAACTGGTGGGTGAGATGCCGATCGAACTGCCGCGCATCCGCACATGGCTCTCCCGGCCGAGGATCACCTTCTTGCCGTTGCGGGTGCGGAACCCCTCCTTGCCGGTGGTCATCGGCATCGTGCGAATGACCTCGCCGTTGCGGCGCACGGTCAGGGTGAGGGAGGAGATGTCCCCCAGTGCCTCGACCCGGTCGCCGGTGCGCCAGCGCAGTTCCTCCACCGGGCCGCCGCGCAGCCCCTCCCCCAGCGGCACGCCCGCCAGGTCGGCGGAGACCGTTATCTCGGCGTTGGCGGGCCAGTACTCGCGGGGACGGTAGTGCAGCAGGTCGTCCTCCACCCAGTGCCAGGAGCCCTCGCCGGCGGCCGGTCGGGATTCCACCCGCAGGGCCCGCTCCACCGCGGCGCGTCGGTCGCGGTCGGCGATCCCCTCGCTCAACTTGGCGGTGATCGGCTGTCCGACCCCGTAGGTGCCGGGGGAGGGACCGAGGGTGACCTCCAGCAGTTCGGTGTCCAGGTCGGCCAGATCGCGGGTGCGGAAGGTGTGTTCGCGGCGCCCGGGGGTCCCGTCGGCGGCCTCGGTGGCGACGCGCAGGGTGTAGCGGCTACCGGCGACCAGCGGGGCGGTGCTGCGCCACCGGTCGCCGCCGGCGGAGAGTCGGCCCGGCACCGGCCGGCCGAGTTCGTCCTCCAGCACGACGTCGGTGATGCGGGGGCCGGTGTCGCTCCCGGCCCCGGCGTTCGCGTCGGGCAGGGAGACGGTGACGGTCTCGGAGGGATCGATCGGGCCGCCCCCACGGGCCGCGGCCGGACCGATGGTGGGCTCCGGGCCGGCGTCCGCCGTGAGGACGTTCAGGGCCGACCCACCGGCCCCGACCGGTCCCCCGTCGGCGGGAGAGCCGGTACAGGCGGCCAGGGCGCAGGCGAGGAGGGGGGCGAGTATCAGGGCGCGGCGGCGTGCCCGGCGGGGGGCCGGCGCCCGGCGGGGCGCGCCCGGGAAGGAAACCTTGCCATGACTCATGGTCGTAAAATACGAATTTTCACCCGGTGTGGCTCCCCGGAAGGGTGCGAACGGGTGGTTTCCCGCCCTCCACCGCGTGTCCGGCTCCGACACGCCGAACGCCCCCCGGACCCGTGGGTCCGGGGGGCGTTCGGTCGTCGAGCCGGCGGGCGGGAGCCCACCGGGTGACGGGGGCTCACTGCGTGCGGTTCTCGCCCCGGTAGTACTCGAAGACCCACAGCCACAGGCCGACCAGCAGCAGAGGGGCGGTGAAGTAGGCCACCCACCAACCGAAGACCGGACCGAGGAAGGCGAAGGCCGCGCCGGCCCCCAGGGCCAGCGGCGCCCAGCTGTGCGGGCTGAAGAAGCCCAGCTCACCGGCGTCGTCGGCGACGTCCGCCTCCTTGTTGTCCTGGGCCCCGGTGTCCACCCGGCGGGCGGTGAAGATCAGGTAGAACCCGATCATCAGGGCGAGGCCGAAGGACAGGAAGAGCGCCGTGGTGCCGACCGGCTCGCGCGCCCACAGACCGTAGACGATCGCGACCACCAGCATGAACGCCGCCAGCCAGGCGAACATGTACCCCTGGAACTTCACTTGCCGGCCTCCTTGCCGTCGGCCCGGTCGGCCGCCGCGTCATCCACGCCCGGCGCGGGGCGCTCCGGGTCACGGATCTCCAACTGGTCGAGGGCCGCGATCTCCGGGTGGTGCAGGTCGAACGCCGGGGACTCGGAGCGGACCCGCGGCAGGGTGACGAAGTTGTGCCGGGGCGGCGGGCAGGAGGTCGCCCACTCCAGGGACCGGCCGTAACCCCACGGGTCGTCCACGGTGATCTTCTCGCCGTACTTCCAGGTCTTCCACACGTTGTAGAAGAACGGCAGCAGCGACATGCCCAGCAGGAAGGACCCGATGGTGGAGATCGTGTTGAGCGTGGTGAAGCCGTCGTTGGCCAGGTAGTCGGCGTACCGGCGGGGCATGCCCTCGGCGCCCAGCCAGTGCTGGACCAGGAAGGTCGCGTGGAAGCCGATGAACAGGGTCCAGAAGGTGATCTTGCCCAGTCGCTCGTCGAGCATCTTGCCGGTGAACTTCGGCCACCAGAAGTGGAAGCCGGCGAACATCGCGAACACCACCGTGCCGAAGACCACGTAGTGGAAGTGGGCGACGACGAAGTAGGAGTCCGAGACGTGGAAGTCCAGCGGCGGCGAGGCCAGGATGACGCCGGTCAGACCACCGAAGAGGAAGGTGATCATGAAGCCCACGGTCCACAGCATCGGCGTCTCGAAACTGAGAGAGCCGCGCCACATCGTGCCGATCCAGTTGAAGAACTTCACCCCGGTCGGGACCGCGATGAGGAACGTCATGAAGGAGAAGAACGGCAGCAACACCGCGCCGGTCACGTACATGTGGTGCGCCCACACCGTCACCGACAGACCGGCGATGGCGATGGTCGCCGCCACCAGGCCGACGTAACCGAAGATCGGCTTGCGGCTGAAGACCGGGATGATCTCACTGGCGATGCCGAAGAACGGCAGCGCGATGATGTACACCTCGGGATGGCCGAAGAACCAGAACAGGTGCTGCCACAGGATCGGACCGCCGTTGGCGGCGTCGAAGATGTGTGATCCGAAGACCCGATCGGAGGCCAGGGCGAACAGCGCGGCGGCCAGCACCGGGAAGGCCAGCAGCACCAGCACGCTGGTGAGCAGGACGTTCCAGGTGAAGATCGGCATCCGGAACATCGTCATGCCGGGCATGCGCATGCAGATGATCGTGGTGATGAAGTTGACCGCGCCCAGGATGGTGCCGAAACCACCGAGGGCCAGGCCCATCACCCACATGTCGGCGCCCACGCCCGGCGACCGGACCGCGTCGGAGAGCGGCGAGTAGGCGAACCAACCGAAGTTCGCGGCGCCCTGCGGGGTGAGGAAGGCCCCCATCACGATCAGACCGCCGAACAGGTACAGCCAATAGGCCAACATGTTCAGCCGCGGGAACGCCACGTCGGGCGCGCCGATCTGGAGCGGCATGATCCAGTTCGCGAAGCCCGCGAAGAGCGGGGTCGCGAAGAGCAGCAGCATCACCGTGCCGTGCATGGTGAACAGCTGGTTGAACTGCTCGTTGGAGACGATCTGGTTACCCGGACGGGCGAGTTCGGCGCGCATGATGAGCGCCATGACGCCGCCGATGACAAAGAAGATGAACGACGTGATCAGGTACATCGACCCGATCACCTTGTGGTCGGTGGTGGTCATCCACTTGACCACGATGTTCCCCGGCTCTCCGGGGGCTTTACGGCGCGCGGGCGGCTCCGGCGCCGAGGCGCCCGCCTCCCGGGTCTTGTCGAGGATGCTCACGGCTGGTTCGTCTCCGCGTTCTTGGCGGCGTCGGTCTGCGCGATGCCCGCCGGGATGTAACCCGTCTGTCCCCTGTCCGCCAGGTCCTGAAGGTGCTCCTGGTACTCCTCGGGGGAGACGACCCTGACGTTGAAGAGCATGCGGGCGTGGTCGACGCCGCAGAGCTCGGCGCACTTGCCCAGGAAGGTGCCCTGCTTGTTGGGGGTCACCTCGAAGCGGTTGGTGTGGCCCGGGATGACGTCGACCTTCATCAGGAAGGGCACCACCCAGAAGGAGTGGATGACGTCCCGCGAGGTGAGGATGAACTGGACGCTCTCACCCTCCGGCAGCACCAGGGTCGGGCCCGGGTTGCCGGTCACCGGGTCGACGTCGGCGGGGGTGCCGATGTCGTACACGCCGTCGGCGTTCTCCGGGACCGCCTCCATCATGCGATCGGGGATGGCGTCCAGTTCGGGAGCCGTGCGGGCGTCGTTGTCGGACGCCCCGACGGGCTCGAGATAGTTGAAGCCCCAGCTCCACTGAAAACCGACGACGTTGATCACGTGGTCGGGCTGCTCCGATGTCTTGAGCAGTTCCGTCTGGTCCCGGGCGGTGAAGTAGAAGAGCACCGAGACGATGATCAGGGGAACGAGGGTGTACAGGGCCTCGATGGGGAGGTTGTACCGGGTCTGTGGAGGAACCTCGACTTTGGTCCGGGAACGCCTGTGGAACCAGACGCTCCACAGGATCAGACCCCAGACGATCACCCCGGTGACGAGCGCAGCGGCCCACGAGCCCTGCCAGAGGGACAGGATCCGCGGTGCCTCCTCCGTCGCCGGGCTGGGCATACCGAGGCGGGGGAAGTCCTCGTATGTGCAACCTGTCGCGGTCGCCAGGACCAAGCCCGCGATCAGCGCCTGCGGCAGAATCCGCCGCATCGGGCGCCGCGACGAGCGGTCGGAGCCGTTGGGACTCACGTAGCGCCTTCCCGAGAGTCTCGCCCGCGTCCGGCCGCTTCCGTCGCTCGGGGCGGGGGATCGGCCCCGGCGCGGGCAGGGGTGTGGATGTTTATGCGGACCAAACCCTACTCGACGCCCCCCGGAGCCGTGCGGGGAGGGTCCCCAACACGTCGCGGCGTTTCCCTCCCGGCCGTCCCCACCCCCGCGACCTGCGGGGACGCTTCTCCCGCCGACCGGGTGAACGACCGGGCGGAGCCCCGGCGTGGCGCGGGTTAGCGTGGCGGGGTGCCGTACTCCGCGTACTTCGATGTCGCCTCCACCGTCCCTCCGCATCCCGTCGCCCGACAGGCCCTGCTGGCCGCGCTGGAGGAGGGGTGGGCCGACCCCACCCGCCTGCACCGCGAGGGGCGGCGGGCCCGCCTGCTGCTGGACACCGCCAGGGAGGCCGCCGCGGAACTGATCGGCTGCCGGCCCGACGAACTGTCCTTCACCTCCTCCGGCAGTCGGGCCCTGCACACCGGGATCGCCGGCGCGCTGGCCGGGCGACGGCGGGTGGGGCGTCGCCTGGTGATCTCGGCGGTGGAGCACTCGGCGGTGCTGCGGGCCGCCGAGGCACACGAGGCCGAGGGGGGCACGGTGGTGCGGATGGCCCCGGAGCGCACCGGCCGGATCGAACCGGGAACCGTCACCGACGCGTTGACCGGGGACACCGCCCTGGTGTGCCTGCAGAGCGCCAACCACGAGGTGGGCACCGAGCAACCGGTGATCGAGGCGGCCGAAACCTGTCGCGCCGCCGGGGTACCGCTCCTGGTGGACGCCGCGCAGTCGCTGGGCCGGGGGACCGTGCCGGGCGCGTGGTCGCTGTTGGCGGCGAGCGCCCACAAGTGGGGAGGACCGGCGGGGGTGGGAATGCTGGTGGTCCGCAAGGGCACCCGTTTCGTCGCCCCCCTCCCCCGCGACGAGCGCGAGGCCGGACGGGCACCGGGTTTCCCGGCGGTACCCCAGGTGGTGGCCGCGGTGGCCGCGCTGCGCGCGGTGCGGGAGGAGGCGGTGGAGGCCGACGGCCGACTGCGCGGGCTGGTGGACCGGATCCGGGAGCGGGTCCCGGAGCTGGTCCCCGACACCGAGGTGGTCGGCGACCCGGTGCGCCGCCTGCCGCACCTGGTGACCTTCTCCTGCCTTTACGTGGACGGCGAGGCGCTGGTGCACGCACTGGACCGGGAGGGCTTCGCGATCTCCTCGGGCTCCTCCTGCACCTCCGACACCCTGGAGCCGAGCCACGTGCTGCGCGCGATGGGGGTGCTCTCCTCGGGAAACGTGCGGGTCTCCCTGCCCACCGGGACCACCGGGGAGGAGGTGGACCGCTTTCTCGACGTACTGCCCCGGGTGGTCGCCGGGATCCGGGAGCGGTACGGCGCCCCACCGCGGACGGGCGGGGCGCAGGACGCCCGGGCGGGGGAGGCGCGCCCGGACGGCGGGACGGAGGTGACCGTGGACGCCCTGGGCCTGGTCTGCCCCCGTCCGGTGATCGAACTGGCGCGGGCCATGGCACGGGTGCGTCCCGGGGGCGTGGTCACCGTGCTGGCCGACGACGGGGTGGCCGAATTGGACATTCGTGCCTGGTGTCACCTGCGGGAACAGGAGTTCCTGGACGAGAAGCCGTTGGGCGGGGACCCCGCCGGGGCGGCCCGGGCCTACCGGGTGCGCCGCACCGAGCGGCCGATCCCGGCGGACGACCCGGCGGCCCGGCGGGTGCCGGGGACCCCGCCGGCCGGGGGCCCCGGATCGGCGGGGCCCCACGGGGACGGTCTCAGACCGTGACGATCCAGTCGCGCACCTCGTCGGCCGCGTCGGAGCCGTAGGCCTTCGCGAAGCGCTCGATGAACGACTCCCGACGCAGCTCGTACTCCTGGGTGCCCACCGTCTCGATGACCAGGGTGGCGAGCATGCAACCGAGCTGGGCGGCGCGCTCGATGCCACCGCCGCGGGCCAGCGCGGAGAGGAAACCGGCCCGGAAGGCGTCACCGACGCCGGTGGGGTCGGCCTTCCGCTCCTCCTCCGGGCAGCCCACCCGCAGCTCGGGCTCACCGGCGCGCTCGATCAGCACCCCGCGGGCGCCCAGGGTGGTCACCCGGGTGCCGACGCGCTCGAGCACCGCCGCGGCGTCCCAACCCGTCTTGTTCTCGATCAGCGCCTTCTCGTACTCGTTGCTGAAGAGGTAGGCGGCGCCGTCGGTGAGGTCACGGATCTCCGGGCCCTCCATCCGGGCGAGCTGCTGGGAGAAGTCGGCGGCGAAGGGGATGTTCCGGGTACGGCACTCCTCGGTGTGCCGCATCATCGCCTCCGGGTCGTCGGCGCCGATGTGGACCAGGTCCAGCCCGCCCACCCGGTCGGCGACGGTCTGCAGCTCGATCAGCCGGGCCTCGCTCATCGCACCGGTGTAGAAGGAACCGATCTGGTTGTGGGCGGCATCGGTGGTGCAGATGAACCGGGCGGTGTGCAGTATCTCGGAGACGTGCACCGATTCGGTGTCCACGCCGTGCCGGTCGAGCCAGGCCCGGTATTCGGCGAAATCCGGACCGACCGCCCCCACCAGGATCGGTGAGACGCCCAGCTGCCCCATCCCGAAGGAGATGTTGGCCGCCACCCCTCCGCGACGCACCTGTAGCCCGTCGACCAGGAAGGACAGCGAGACGGTGTGCAGTTGCTCCCCGACCAACTGGTCCGCGAAGCGGCCGGGGAAGGTCATCAGGTGGTCGGTTGCGATCGAACCGCAGACGGCGATGCGCACGGGGGCACTCCCGGGGAGAGTAAGGGTGGGGAAACAGCGGGAACAGCGGAGAGTACGGCGGGGTACGACCCCGCGGTGTTGCGGGACGGAACCTCAACAGGCTACCGGGGCATGGACCGGCGTCGAACGGAAACCCGAGGGGGACGCCGGGGCCACCCGGCGCCCCGGGTGGCGGCCGGGGACGGGAACCCCCGTCGCGGTCGCCCCGTCCAACAGGCGCTGGGGCGGAACGGAGTCGGTTCCCGCCCCCCGGAGCGAGGAGTGAGGACCGTGACGGAGAAGGAGAACACCGCGTCGGCCGGCGACGGGCCGCGCCGGCGCCACTGGCCGGCCGTCACGGCGGTGACGGCCGCGGTGGCCCTGGTGGCGGGTGCCGTGTGGGCCGGTTCGGGCGCGCTCGACGACGGGGGAACGGCGACCACGCCCCCGCTGGTCCTGAACGGTCCGTTGGTGCGGGGGGCGGCGGACGCGGGGTCCGCGGAGCACGCCGCGGCCCCCGGCCGGGACGGGGTGCCGGGCGCCGGCTACGTCGCCGACGGCGAACTGCCGGAGGGACCCGCCCACGGGCGGGTGCACCGATTCGAGGGTGAGGTCCCCCGGGAGCGGGTGGTCGAACTGGCCGATCTGCTGGGAGTCGGGGGCGACCCGGTGGACCGGGGCGACCACTGGACGGTGGGCGGTGGTGAGCCCGGTGACCCGACGCTGATGGTGGAGCGGGCGGCGCCCGGTACCTGGACCTTCCACACCCACGGTTTCCCCGAGGAGCCGGTACCGCTGCCCGAGGAGGTGGATCTGGTGATTCCCTCCCCGGTGGACCCGGACACGCCGGTGGACGACGGCGGGGCCGCTCCCGATACCGACGAACGGGACGAGCGTTGGGACGAGGACGGCTTCGGCCTCGGCTCCGCCCCGCGCACCCCGGTCGAGCCGGTGGACGAGAAGGAGGCGCTGGCCGCCGCCCGTCCCGTGCTGGAGGCACTGGGCCTGGGCGGGGTGGAAGCGGACGCGGGGACCGCCTTCGGTGAGAACCGCACCGTGCGGGTCTCCCCGACCATCGACGACCTGCGGGTGCTCAACTGGGACACGCTGGTGGAGATCGGTCCCGGGGGCGCCCCGGTGGCCGGGTCCGGCACCCTCCTGGAGGCCGAACCGGCCGAGGAGTACCCGCTGGTGGACGCGGAGGGGACACTCGACCTGCTCAACGAGACGGTCGGCGGGGAGACCGCCCCGCCGGCGGGCCACGTCCCCGAGGGCCGGTCCGGTGCCGGGGAACCGGTGACCGGGACCGAGCCGGTGGAGCCGGGCGCTCCCGGTGAGATCCCGCCGTCGGACGACGGCGACGGGCACGACGGGCACGACGGGCACACCGACGAGACCCTGCTGGTGGTGGACGCCGAACCGGTCCTGGCTCCCTACCTGACCGGGGACGGACCGATGCTGGTGCCCTCCTGGCTGTTCACGGTGGAGTCCCCCGCGGGTTCCGGTCTCGGTTTCCCGGTCTCGCACCCGGCGGTGCACCCGGACCACATCGACGACACCGGCCCCGGGCCGGGCGCCGGGGAGGCTGCGGTGCCGCCGATCGGGGGGCCGGCCGGCGGCACCGACGAGGGAGAGGACGGGGCGCCCGGGAAGCACCCGGACCCCGGGCCCCGGGACCCGGATCCGGAGACCGGCCTCTACCCGCCGGGCGACATCGGGACCGCGGACGGGGACCACGATCCGCGCGACCCCATGGCCGATGCCCCGTACGTCTCCCCCGATCCGGAGGATCCGCGCGCGTTGGTCTACCGGCACTGGTGGGGTGTCTGTGGGGAGTACCGGATCGTCGCCGATGAGACGGCCCGGAGCGTGACCCTGCGGGTGGAGGCGGCGCCGACGGATCCGGAGACCGTCTGCATCATGATCGCCGTCCGGGTGGCCGACCGGGTCCCGCTGGAGGAGCCCTTGGGCGACCGCACGGTGTACGACGGCGAGGGCCGGGAGCTGCCCCGGGCGTGATCCCCGGCCCGCGGAAGCCGGACCACCGCGAACGGCGTCGGCCCGTCCCCCGAGCGGGGGACGGGCCGACGCCGTTCGCGGTGGCCGTCGGGCGCAGTGCCCGGCACGAGCCGGGCGGGGCCTCGGACGGTCAGCTGAAGGAGTCGCCGCAGGCGCAGGAGCCGGTGGCGTTGGGGTTGTCGATCGTGAAGCCCTGCTTCTCGATGGTGTCGACGAAGTCGATGGAGGCGCCGTGCAGGTAGGGGGCGCTCATCCGGTCGGTGACGACCTTGACCCCGTCGAAGTCCTTGACCACGTCCCCGTCGAGCGAGCGCTCGTCGAAGAAGAGCTGGTAGCGCAGGCCGGAGCAACCCCCCGGCTGCACGGCGACGCGCAGCGACAGGTCCTCGCGGCCCTCCTGCTCCAGCAGGCTCTTGACCTTGGCCGCGGCAGCGTCGGACAGGATGATGCCGTCGCTCACAACGGTCTTGTCCTCAACGGACATGTGTTCCACTCCCGGGTCGTTGGACTGCTCTGCCGTCTGCGCGAACAGTCTGCCGACCGATTTCATTCCGCGGCCGGCGTTCTTCGCTTCTCGTGGGCTTCCGGTTCGGCTCTCCGGCGGTTCCCATCCGGTCCGGATGGGCGGCCGGGTCCCGGCGGTGGGACCGACGGTTCCGGGCCGGTGGGGTGCTGCGGGGCGGGCCCGCTCTCCCATGCTCGCACACCCGCGGGCGGTCGGTCCCGTACCCGCGGCGGGTACCCGGCACCGGCCGGGCGGTATGCGTCACAGTGACGCGATCAACAGACGATCGACATCGTCACAGCGACGAAAAGCGGTTATCATCGTTACCGTCAATAAGACGAAAAGAGTCGTCGGGCCGCTCCCGAGAGCGGGCCGCGTCGGAGCCGCACCCGCCGGACCCCGCCATCGGGCACCGGGCCGGAACGGGACGACCCCGCATGTCCGCACGACGCACCACCCCGTGTCGTCCCCCGGCACCCCGCGCTCACCCGCGCGGAAGGCGCCCCGGAACGCCGCGGACCACCCGCCGAAACCCGCAGAGCTCCCGCAGAAAGGGTGCGTGTCGTGACCACCGCCCAGACCCCGGACGTCCAGCCGACCCCGCTCGCCCTGCTCCTGCTGGGGCGGGGGGCCGACCCGGCCAGCGAGCGCGGGGTCGACTGCCCCGGCGAACTGCCCTCCCCCTCCGACCCCGATCTGGTCGAGCGCGCCCGGGCCGCCAAGGAGCGCCTCGGGGAGAAGGTCTTCGTTCTCGGCCACCACTACCAGCGCGACGAGGTGATCGGCTTCGCCGACGTCACCGGCGACTCCTTCAAGCTCGCACGTGACGCCGCCGCCCGCCCGCAGGCGGAGTACATCGTCTTCTGCGGCGTGCACTTCATGGCCGAGTCGGCGGACATCCTCACCTCCGACGCACAGCAGGTGATCCTCCCGGACCTCGCGGCGGGCTGCTCGATGGCCGACATGGCCACCGCCGAGCAGGTGGAGGAGTGCTGGGACACCCTGGCCGCCGCCGGCGTGGCCGGGGACACCGTCCCGGTCTCCTACATGAACTCCTCCGCCGACATCAAGGCCTTCACCGGGCGACACGGTGGCACCATCTGCACCTCCTCCAACGCCCGGCGCGCACTGGAATGGGCCTTCGACTCCTCCGGCGGCGGTGCGCGGCGGGTGCTCTTCCTGCCCGACCAGCACCTGGGCCGCAACACCGCGATCCGCGACCTGGGAATGGCCCCGGAGGACTGCGTGGTCTACAACCCGCACCGGCCGGGCGGCGGGCTCACACCCGAACAGCTGCGCGATGCCCGGATGATCCTGTGGCGGGGCCACTGCTCCGTGCACGGCCGTTTCTCCCTCGACTCCGTGCGCGAGGTCCGGGAGCGGATCCCCGGGGTCAACGTGCTGGTGCACCCCGAGTGCCGGCACGAGGTCGTGGCCGCCGCGGACCGGGTGGGCTCCACCGAGTACATCATCCGCGCCCTGGAGGAGGCCCCGCCCGGCTCGAAGTGGGCGGTGGGCACCGAACTGAACCTGGTGCGGCGGCTGGCCGACCGGCACGCCCCGGAGGGCAAGGAGGTCGTCTTCCTCGACCGCACGGTGTGCTTCTGCTCCACCATGAACCGCATCGACCTGCCCCACCTGGTGCGCAGTCTGGAGTCGTTGGCCGAGGGTCGGGTGGTCAACCGGATCACCGTGGACGAGGAGACCGCGCACTGGGCACGGGTGGCGCTGGAGCGGATGCTGGCCCTGCCCTGAGCGGGGTCCCCCGCCCGAACGGGGACCCACCGCCCGGGGCCCGTGGCCCCCTCCGACGCCCGTTCATCCGCCGGGCCCGCCGGCGTTCCGCCCCGGATGTCCAGGGGCGGGACGCCGGCGGGGCCGTTCGTCACGGGGCACAGGTGAGAACGCGACCGGGCCCGGGAGCGTCGGGCCGAGGGGCCGCGGCCGGGCGGGGCCGGCGGATCCCGTTCCGGGGAACACCGGGCCCGGACACCGTTCCACCCGGGAAAATCTTCCGCCGGCTCCGCCGAGAACACATCGAGTCCATCATCGCGCCCGTCGTCACCGGCCCCCGTCGTCACCGGGAGTGGGGTTGGAAAAGGCTCATCACTGCGTCCACTCGTACGCGTGATCGGAGACGAATTCGGCAAAGGTGCGCGGCGGGCGGCCGGTCAGTTCGAGCACCGCGGTGCCGACCCGGTCTTCGCGTCCCTCCTTGATTCCGCGCTCGACGGCGGCAAGGGCGTCGGCGAACTCCCTCGGCATTCCGGAGGCACGGTAGGCGGCAGCCTGTTCCTTCTCCGTAATACGCTTCACCCGAACCTGTCTGCCGGTCCGCTCGGTGATGATTCGCGCGGCCTGTGGATAGCTCATCCCGCGCGGCCCGGTGATCAGGTGGTCGCTTCGAGCGTCCGCCCCCGGGTCGACCAACAGTGCGGCGGCAACGGCCGCGATGTCCCGCGCGTCGACCCACCCCAGCCTGCCGTCACCGGCCGCGGTGCGGATCTCGCCGTGTCGATGGATGTGCTCGGCCAGTGGGTGCGGGCGCAGGAAGTTCTGCATGAAGCCGGACGCGCGGAGTACGACACCTCCGGGCTGAGCCCGAACCCGAGCGGCCATCTCCACAGCGCTGGGTGCGTTCGGCAGCACGATGGCGGAGCCGAGCATCACGAGGCGCCGGATACCGGCCCGCCGCGCTTGGCGCAGGAATGGCTCGACCAGCGGCAGCGGGTCCACACTCTCCACCGGGGGAAGCAGGAAGACCCGGTCCGTCCCGTCGAGTGCGGGTCCATATGTGGTCGGGTCGTTCCAGTCGAAGCGGATCGCGTCGGGATCGGCTGCGGCCGGGGTCCGGCCGGCGACCCGTGTCCGCACGCCGGCGTTGCGGAGCAGCTGCACCAGCGTCTTACCGGTCCTGCCGGTCCCTCCGGTCACGAGCACTCCGGTCATCAGGTGTTCTTCCTTTCAGGCGAGTCGATCGGTTCGGCGAGCCCCCGGCTGCGGCCGCCGCCGACAAAGGACTCCGGTGATCCCGATACATGGCGATCAGCCCGTCGCGGACCGTGGGAATCACGATGCGGTCCGGATGGCAGGGCCGGGAAGCGGCCAGGGACGGTGAGCGAGGTGGGCACACATCTCCTCACGTCCGCGGGGCACACGAGGGGAGTTCCCGGCGGCGAAAGGGAATTCCGCAATTCCGTCGCGCGCCCGGGTTCGCCACGGCGTTCATGTCCTTGGCCGGCATCGGGTCGATCATGCGGCGAAAAATTTCCTCGGGCGTACCGGACACCACTTCTCCTCGTGGTCAACAAACCGACCGGACCACCATGCACAGCGAATTTGTGGGTGCGGAACGGACAGCTGAGCCCCGGACCAGCGGTGCGAGGCTTGGCCGTCCCTTCCGTGGCAGGATGGAGGAGTGAGCAGCCAAGGACTCGCAGACTTTCTCCGCCGCCGTCGTGAGGGCCTGCGACCGGAGGATGTGCCGGCCGAAGGGGCGCTTCCACCGAGTCGGCGCGCCCGTCGCACACCCGGACTGCGCCGCGAGGAGGTGGCCGCCCTGGCACAGGTGTCGGTGAGCTACTACGAACGACTGGAACGGGCACGGGCACCCCGGCCCTCCCCACAGGTGCTGTCCGCGCTGGCGAAGGCTCTTCGACTCACCGAAGCGGAGCGTGACCATCTGGCCCGCCTGGCCGGACAGGTGCTGCCGGCGGAGAACGACGGCGCGCCGGAGTGCGTACCCGAGGATGCCCGGCAGCTACTCGGCAGACTTGACGGCATCCCCGCCTACCTCGTCAACGACCGGCAGGACATCGTCGCCTGGAACGCCGCAGCCGCAGCTCTGATCACGGACTTCTCCCGTCTCACACCCGACGAGCGCAACCTCACGCGCATCTCGATGAGATTCCGTGACACCCTCTGCACCGGCGCGCCCGGTTCGGAGTCCGACTTCTCTCGGCAGGTGGCCGCCGAATTGCGTGCGGCCGGTGTTCGTCACCCCACGGATAACGTGCTCGCAGAGCTGATCAACGAGTTCGCCACCCGCGATCCGGATTTCGCGAGCAGCTGGCGTGATCACGCTGTGCACCCGGTGCCCGGCGTGCGAAAAAACCTGCGTCACCCCACACTGGGCGAACTGGAAATCGACCGACACATCCTCGGCCTGCCCGGCTCGGGTTTCTCCTTGGTGATGTACACCGCAGAAGCCGGCAGCCCCACCAGCGCCGCGCTGAAGACCCTTTGACCGCCGCCACCGCGGAAGCCACCGCGTTCGCCGGGTTCGGACCGCGCGGGTGGAGTCGGAGGCGATCGCGTCCGGCTGGACTCGCCCACACGGGTGCCCCTACAAGCTCACCACCGTTTGCGGCCGGTGACAGCGTTCTCACCGGCATCCCGTCACCCGGCGGGCGCGGTCGGGCCGCCCCGGGCGTCGAAGGTGTCGCCCCCTCCCTCCGGGGCGGGCTTCCCCCGCCCGCACCCCTCGGCGAGCAACAGCAACCCGAGCAGCGAGCCGATCAGCAGCACGATGATCATCCGGGAACGCGTGTTCATCACCCGATCATGCCGGCGCGTCCCCGGTCGTGACGGTCCGTCCGGCTCTCCCGCCGCCGGCCCGCACCAGCCCCGACTCATAGGCGGCGATGACCAGTTGAGCCCGATCCCGGGCATCCAGCTTGGTGAGCAGACGGTTGATGTGCGTCTTGACGGTGAGCGGGCTGACCGAAAGACGCTCCGCGATCCCGTCGTTGGACAACCCGGCCGCCACCTCCGCCAGGACTTCGCGCTCCCGAGCCGTCAGGACCTCCAGTCCCACCGGTTCGCGGGGCACCGCCGAGCGGTCCTCCTCCTGTTCCAGGAACCGACGGATCAGGCTGCCGGTGGCCGCCGGGGAGAGCGGCGACTCGCCGGCCGCCGCCCGTCGGATCGCGGTGATCAACTCCTCGGGCTCCGCTCCCTTGCCGAGGAACCCCGAGGCCCCCGCCCGCAGCGCGGCCACCACGTGGTCGTCCTGCTCGAAGGTGGTGAGCACGACGACCCGCACTCCCGCCGTGGCCGGGTCGGCGAGGATCGCACGGGTGGCCTCCAGGCCGTCGGTGCCGGGCATCCGGATGTCCATCAGCACGACGTCCACCCCCGGATCCACCCCGGGATCCGG
>NZ_VKHT01000270.1 GCF_014141535.1 Streptomyces alkaliphilus
GAGCGGGGCCACGACCCCCGGCGGGGCGAGGGGGGACCCGGCCTCCGTGTCGCCCCCTCTCACAGATGGACGACGGGGCAGGTCAGTGTCCGCGTGATCCCCGGTACCCGCTGCACCTCGGCGACCACCAGGCGGCCCAGCTCGTCCACGGAGTCCGCCTCGGCTCGTGCGATCACGTCGTACGGACCGGTGACGTCCTCCGCGCGGACGACACCGGGCAGCTCGGAGATCACGTCGGCCACGGTGGACGCCTTGCCCACCTCGGTCTGAATCAGGATGTACGCCTGTACCACGGGTCCTCCAGGGCGGCTTCGAGGATCGGGGCGCTACCGTAGCGCGTCATGACCTGCGGCAGGGAGTTGTCGGGGCCGCCGGGCACCACAGGTTGACCCGATGGCCGGAGACGAGACATGAGGAGAGCGGAGTGAAGGGCACCGTGGGCGAGCTGGGCGAGTTCGGGTTGATCCGGGAGCTCACCGCCCGGATCAGCGACGCACCCGCCGTGCGGCTGGGCCCGGGAGACGACGCCGCGGTGGTCGCGGCGCCGGATCGGCGCGTCGTCGCCACCACCGACATCCTGGTGGAGGGCCGGCACTTCCGCCGCGACTGGTCCACCGCCTACGACGTCGGCCGCAAGGCCGCCGCGCAGAACCTGGCCGACGTGGCCGCCATGGGGGCCTCCCCGACCGCACTGCTGCTCGGCCTGGTGGTTCCCGCGGAACTCTCGGCCACCTGGCCGCTGGAGCTGATGGACGGCATCCGGGACGAGTGCCGCGCCGCCGGTGCCGGGGTGGCGGGCGGCGACGTGGTCCGGGGCGCGACGATCACCGTCTCGATCACCGCGCTGGGGGACCTGCGCCACCGCGAGCCGGTCACCCGTTCCGGGGCCCGACCCGGGGACGTGGTCGCGGTCAACGGCTGGCTGGGCTGGTCCGCGGCCGGGTACGCCGTCCTGGCGCGCGGGTTCCGCTCCCCGCGTGCCTTCGTGGAGGCCCACCGCCGTCCCGAACCGCCCTACGCGGCGGGCCCCCTGGCCGCGGAGCTCGGTGCCACCTCGATGACCGACGTCAGTGACGGCCTGCTGGCCGACCTGGGGCACATCGCCCGGGCCAGCCACGTGCGCATCAACCTGCGCTCGGCGGCGTTGGACGTGCCCGCGCAGATGTCCGACATCGGCAACGCCGTCGGCGTGGACCCCCTGGAGTGGGTGCTCACCGGCGGCGAGGACCACGCCATCGTGGCCACCTTCCCACCGCACACCAAGCTGCCCGCCCGGTGGCGGCGCATCGGCGAGGTCCTGCCCCCCACCGCGCCGCCGGCCGTGACGGTGGACGACGCGCTCTGGGACCGTGCCGGGGGATGGGACCACTTCAACACCCCCGAGGAGGCACTGTGAGCGAGCCCCGCACCGGCCCCGATCCGGCGAACGGCCCCGCCGCGTCCCCCGCGGTCGCGGCGGGAGCCCCGCCGACCGTGCTCACCGTCGCCGGCTCCGACTCCGGTGGCGGTGCCGGCATCCAGGCGGACCTGAAGACCATGCTCGCCCTGGGCACCCACGGGATGAGCGTGCTCACCGCCGTCACGGCCCAGAACTCCCTGGGCGTGCGGGGGGCCTGGCCATTGCCCCCCGAGGCGGTCGTCGAGCAGTTCCGGGCCGTGGTCGACGACATCGGGGTGCGGGCGATCAAGACCGGGATGCTCGCCGACGCGACGCTCGTGGAGACCGTCGCCGGACTGCTGGGGACCGTGGACGCGCCGGTGGTCGTGGATCCGGTGGGCGTCTCCAAACACGGTGATTCCCTGCTGGACCCGGGGGCCCTGGAGGTCGTGCGCACCCTGCTGCTCCCCGAGGCCCTGGTGGCCACGCCCAACCTCGACGAGGTGGCGCAACTGACCGGCATCCGGGTGGAGCGCGAGGAGGACATGCGGCGGGCGGCCGACGCCGTCCTGGCGCTGGGCTCCCGCTGGGCACTGATCAAGGGCGGGCACCTGAGAGGGGACGCCGTGGACCTGTTGACCGACGGCACCACCGAGTACCGGTTGCGCGCCCCCCGACTGGACAACCGGCACACCCACGGCACCGGCTGCACGCTCGCCGCCGCGCTCGCCGCGCACCTCGCCCGCGGGACGGACGTGCCCGGTGCCGTCAGGGCGGCCAAGGAGTACGTCACGGCCGCGATCGCGGCCGGCTTCCCGCTGGGCGGGGGGATCGGTCCGGTGCGCCACGGCCACGGCATCCCCCCGGTCGGGGGACCGGTCGACTGAGCCCGTGGCCCCGCGGCGGTCAGGGGCCGCCGGAGCGGGCGGGAGCGAACCTTCCGTCCGCTCCCGCCCGGGGCCCCGGCCCGGCGTCCCCCGCGCACCCGCTCCGGGCACGCCGAAGAGCCGACCCGTCACGGGGACGGATCGGCTCGGTGGCCTTACCGGGACGGTCCGTCCCGGGGCCGACGGCGGTCGGCACGCCCGTGGTCACCCACGGGCGGCGTCATCCGCTCAGCGGGTGACCTTGCCGGCCTTGATGCACGAGGTGCAGGCGTTCAGCCGCTTCGGCGTACCGTTCACCACGGCCCGCACGCGCTGGATGTTGGGGTTCCAACGGCGGGGGGTGCGGCGGTGCGAGTGGGAGATGCTGTTGCCGAAGCCCGGCCCCTTGCCGCAGACGTCGCAGTTGGCAGCCACGGGTCACTCCAAAGACGGGTCACCCCGGAAGAACGGGGAGACGGGTACGTACGCTGGGACCCGGCCCTGCGGCACCGGATACGTCCGGGGGCCTCGGCCGGGGATTGACGCCCGACACCCCGGGAGCGGACTCACGCGACGGTATCGGGCAACCGGAGCAGCATACCCCGCGCCCTCCCGCCGGGCGAAATCGGCCTGTCCGGTCGCCCCACCGGGCCCCGTCCCGCCCTCCGGCCGCATAGGCTGCGACGGTCGGTTCCCGGGTACGCGCTCCCCGGGGCCCCGGTCGGGATCCCGGGTCGGATACCGATCGTCCCCCGAGCCGCCGAGGAGGGATCGCCCGTGACGCGCCCGTTGGACGCCGGGACGGTGCGCCGCTGGTGCCGCCTTTCGCTGGACGCCCTGGGGCGCGCCCGGGAGGACATCGACGCGATCAACGTCTATCCGGTGGCCGATGGCGACACGGGCACCAACCTCTACCTGACGATGGAGTCGGCGGCCCGGGCCGTGGAGGCCGCCGGAGCGGGTGACCCCGACGTGGCGGAGACCCTGCGCGCGATGGCCCACGGCGCGCTGATCGGGGCGCGCGGCAACTCCGGAACCATCCTCGCCCAACTGCTGCGCGGCATGGCCGTGGAACTGGGCCCGGTGGGGGACGCCGTCACCGCCGGGGACCTGCGTCGTGCCCTGCGCACGGCCGCCGACTCCGCCTACCGAGCGGTGGCGCACCCGGTGGAGGGCACCATGCTGACCGTCGCCGCCGCCGCCGCCCGTGCGGCGGAGGCGGCCGCCGGCGGCGGCGCGGCCGAGACCGTGACGGCCGCCTGCGAGGGCGCCCGCGAGGCACTGGCCGGCACCCCCGACCGTCTCCCGGTGCTCGCCCGGGCCGGGGTGGTGGACGCCGGCGGCAGCGGACTGCTCACCGTTCTGGAGGCCCTGGACGTCGCCGTCTCCGGTGGCGCCCCGGTACAGGGACGGGGCACGCGCCACCGCCCGGTGGGTTCCGCGGGCGCGCACCCACCGCTGCGGCCCGGCGCCCGGCCCCTCCTCACCGACGCCGGTCCGGCCGGGGAACGTCCCGCCGCCTGCGCGCCCGCCGACACCGGCCCGGGACCCGCCTTCGAGGTGATCTACCTCCTGGACGCCGACGACGCCGTCGTGCCCGAACTGCGCGATCGTCTCGACCGGATGGGCGACTCCCTGGTCGTGGTGGGCGGCGACGGCCTGTGGCACCTCCACCTGCACACCGACGAACCGGGTGCCGCCGTGGAGGCCGGCATCCGGGTCGGTCGCCCGCACCGTATCCGCATCGCCCACCTCCCCTCGGCGGACACCGGGACGGCGCCCGCGGGGGAGACGGCCGCGGAGACCGGCCCCGCCAGGGCGGTCGTCGCGGTGCTCCCCGGTGACGGTCTCGCCGAACTGTGCCGGGAGGCCGGCGCGGTGCCGTTGACCGCCTCCGCCGACGAACCCCCCTCGGTCGGGGAACTGGCCGGGGCGCTCCGCGCGGCGGGCGCCCCGGAGGTGGTGCTGTTGCCCAACGACACGGCGCTGTGGCATCCGGCCGCCGCCGCCGCGCAGGAGGCCCGCCGGGCGGGAATCCGGGTCTCCGTCATCCCCACCCGCTCCCCGGTGCAGGGGCTCGCCGCGCTGGCGGTGCACGCCCCGGAGCGGCGTTTCGACGAGGACGTGGTGGCCATGACGTCCGCCGCCGGAGCCACCCGTTTCGGTGAGTTGGGCACCGCCGAAGCCGAGTCGTGGACCAGCGCGGGAGTGTGCCGGGCGGGTGCCGTGCTCGGACTGATCGACGGCGACGTGGTCGTGTTCGGCGACGATCACCTGCGGATCGCGGCCGAGGTGCTGGACCGGATGCTCTCCGGCGGCGGGGAACTGGTCACCCTGGTCACCGGGTCGGGTGTCCCCGGCGGGTTGGCCGACCGGCTGGAGGAGTACCTGCGCTCGCGGCACCCCGGGGTGGACACCGTCCGGTACGAGGGACGACAGGGCTCCCCGCTGCTGATCGGCGTGGAGTGAGCCGGGACCGGGCCCCGGGGTGCCGTGCCGCCGTCCGCGTGTTCCCCGGCGGTGGTGAACGGGGCCGTCGGGGGTCGCGCGGCCCCGGATCACCGGGGTTGTCGGTGGGATGGTGTGCAATGGGCGGGTGAGCGCCCCATCCGAGACCTCCAGCACCCCGCCGTCGTCCCGGTCCGCCGCCGATCCCCTGGCCGCCCCGCTCTCCCGGTCGGTGGGCGGGGCCACCGCCAAGGTGCTGGCCGCCCATCTCGACCTGCACACCGTCGGTGACCTCCTGCACCACTACCCGCGCCGTTACGCCGAGCGCGGCGAGCTCACCCGACTCTCCGATCTGCCCGTGGACGAGCACGTCACCGTCGTCGCCGAGGTCGCCGACGCGCGGGTGTTGACCTTCAACCGGGGCCGGGGACAGCGGCTGGAGGTGACCCTCACCGACGGCAGCGGCCGGCTCCGGCTGGTCTTCTTCGGCCGGGGCGCCCACCACCACAAGCGGGAGCTGCTGCCGGGGCGGCGCGGCCTGTTCGCCGGCAAGGTCTCCCTGTTCAACCGCCGGTTGCAACTGGCCCACCCTGCCTACCAACTGCTGGGTACCGCGGGGGAGGGCCCCGGCGGCGAGGCCGACGCGGTCGCCGCCTTCACGGCGCGGCTCATCCCGCTGTACCCGGCCTGTCGACAGATGGAGTCCTGGAAGATCGCCAAGGCCGTGGACACCGTGCTCGCCTCGCTGGAGGCCGACCGGTGGGCCGGGGTGGAGGACCCGCTCCCGCCCCGGCTGCGGGCCGACCACGACCTCCCGCCGCTGCCGGAGGCACTGCGCCGCGTCCACCGACCCTCCGGGCGGGCCGAGGTGGAGGCGGCCCGGCGGCGCCTGAAGTGGGACGAGGCGTTCGTGCTCCAGGTGGCACTGGCCCGGCGGCGGCACGCCGACGCCCGGCTGCCCGCCGTGCCCCGC
>NZ_VKHT01000271.1 GCF_014141535.1 Streptomyces alkaliphilus
CCGCCGGAGCCCCACCGTCCCGGGCCGGCCGTCTCCGGCGGTCGTGCGGAGGGCCGCTACCCTGAGTCCGTGACATTCCCCGTAGTCGGCATGGTCGGCGGCGGCCAGCTCGCCCGTATGACCCACGAGGCGGGCATCCCGCTCGGCATCGATTTCAGGCTTCTCAGCGACACACCGCAGGACTCCGCCGCGCTCGTGGTGCGCGATCCGGTGATCGGCGATTACCGCGACTTCGACACGCTGCGTGACTTCGCGCTCGGGTGTGACGTGATCACCTTCGACCACGAGCACGTGCCGCTGGAGCACCTGCGCGCCCTCCGGGAGGAGGGGGTGGTGATCCGGCCCGGACCGGACGCCCTGGAGCACGCCGGGGACAAGGGCGTCATGCGCGCCCGGCTCTCCGCGCTCGGCGTGCCCTGCCCCCGGCACCGGATCGTCGCCGACCCGGCGGACGTGGCCCGCTTCGCCGCGGAGACCGTCGGGGGCGCCGCCGAGCCCTTCACCGAGCCCTCCGCCGACGGTGACCTCGCCGTGCCGGTGGTGCTCAAGACCGTGCGCGGCGGGTACGACGGCAAGGGCGTGTGGGTGGTGCGCACCGTCGCGGAGGCGGCCGAGCCCTTCCGTGCCGGCGTCCCGGTCCTCGCCGAGGAGAAGGTGCCCTTCGTCCGCGAACTGGCCGCCAACGTCGTCCGCTCCCCGCACGGGCAGGCCGTCGCCTATCCGGTGGTGGAGTCCGTCCAGGTGGACGGTGTGTGCGACACCGTCATCGCCCCCGCCCCCGACCTGCCGGAGGAGCGGGCCCTGGACGCCCAGGCACTGGCGCTGCGGATCGCCGCCGAGCTGGACGTGATCGGGCACCTCGCCGTCGAACTGTTCGAGACCGCCGACGGTCGCGTGCTGGTCAACGAGCTGGCGATGCGCCCGCACAACTCCGGCCACTGGAGCCGGGAGGGCGCGGTCACCTCGCAGTTCGCCAACCACCTGCGCGCCGTGCTCGACCTGCCGCTGGGCGACCCCCGCCCGCGCGCCCCCTGGACGGTCATGGCCAACGTGCTGGGCGGCGACTACCCCGACATGTACCAGGGGTACCTGCACTGCATGGCCCGTGACCCCGGGCTGTGCGTGAGCATGTACGGCAAGGAGGTCAAGCCCGGCCGCAAGGTCGGGCACGTCACCGCGTACGGCTCCGACCTGGCCGAGGTGCGTGAGCGCGCCCGGCACGCCGCCGACTACCTGCGAGGAACGATCACCGAATGAGCGACGCCCCCGAGAACACCGAGAGCCGGGAGAACACCGGGAGCCCCGGGAACGTCGGGAGCCCGGAGAAAGCCGGGGCCCCCGTGGTGGGGATCGTGATGGGTTCCGACAGCGACTGGCCGGTCATGGAGGGCGCCTCGAAGGCGCTCGAGGAGTTCGGCATCCCGCACGAGGTGGACGTGGTCTCCGCCCACCGGATGCCGCACGCCATGATCGACTACGGCGAGCGGGCCGCCGGGCGCGGTCTGCGGGTGATCATCGCCGGCGCCGGGGGCGCGGCCCACCTGCCGGGGATGCTCGCCTCCGTGACGCCCCTGCCGGTGATCGGCGTGCCGGTCCCCCTCAAGCACCTGGACGGCATGGACTCGCTGCTGTCCATCGTGCAGATGCCCGCCGGTGTTCCGGTGGCGACGGTCTCGGTGGGCGGGGCGCGCAACGCCGGCCTGCTGGCCGCCCGGATCCTGGCCGCCTCCGACCCCGCCCTGCTGGAGCGGATGAGCGACTTCCAGGGCCGGCTGCGCGAGCAGGCCGAGCACAAGGGTCGCTCGCTGCGGGCCCGGCTCTCCGGGGACACCGGCTTCGGCTTCGGCGCGGCCGGGTGAGCGACCGACCGAACCCCGACCCCGACATCGGTTCCGCCCCCGACCCGACGGAGGCGGAACTCGCCCGTGCGCGGGCGCTGCTGGCCCGCCATCCCGTGCTGGACGGTCACAACGACCTGCCCTGGGCGTTGCGCGAGCGGGTCGGCTACGACCTGGACCGGTGTGACCTGGCGGCCGACCAGTCGCACCGCCTGCACACCGACATCCCCCGGTTGCGGGCGGGCGGCGTGGGGGCGCAGTTCTGGTCGGTGTACGTGCGTGCCGACTTCGCCGGGGACCGCGCCGTGGCGGCCTGCCTGGAGCAGATCGACGCGGTACGGCTGATGATCGACCGGTACCCGGAGACGTTCCGGCCCGCGGTGTGCGTCGCGGACGTGGAGGCGGCCCTGGTCGAGGGCCGGATCGCCTCCCTGATGGGCGCCGAGGGCGGGCACTCGATCGCCAACTCCCTGGCGACGCTGCGAGCCTTCCACCGGCTGGGCGTGCGGTACATGACGCTCACCCACAACGACACCATCGACTGGGCCGACTCGGCCACCGACGACCCGCGCCACGACGGCCTGTCGACCTTCGGCGAGGAGGTCGTGCGGGAGATGAACCGGCTCGGCATGCTGGTGGACCTCTCGCACGTCGCGGCGACCACCATGCGGGACGCGCTGCGGGTCACCGAGGCGCCGGTGATCTTCTCCCACTCCTCGGCGCGGGCGGTCTGCGACCATCCCCGGAACGTCCCCGACGACGTACTGGCCGCGCTGCGGGGCAACGGCGGGGTGGCGATGGCGACCTTCGTTCCGAAGTTCATCCTGCCGGAGGCGGCGGCCTGGACCGCCCGGGCGGACGCCAACATGCGGGCCGCCGGCCTGCACCCGCTGGACACCTCACCGGCGGCGATGCGGGTGCATCGGGAGTTCGAGGCCCGGCACCCGCGTCCCATCGCGACCGCGGCCACGGTCGCCGACCACCTGGATCACATGCGGGAGGTCGCCGGCGTGGACCACATCGGTATCGGCGGTGACTACGACGGCACGGCCTTCCTGCCCCGGGGGCTGGAGAGCGTCGCCGGGTACCCGGGGCTGATCGCGGAGCTGGCCCGCCGGGGATGGTCGGAGCCGGATCTGGCCAAGCTGACCCGGGAGAACGCCCTGCGGGTGCTGGGGGACGCGGAGTCCACCGCGAGGGCGCTGCGCCGCACCCGGGGGCCCTCGATCGCCCGCATCGAGGATCTCGACGGGCCGGCGGGGCCGGGGGAGCCGGCTACCGACGCCTGACGCGCTGTTCGGGGCGTGCGACGGGGGACCGTCGCACGCCCCGCCGTTCGGTTCCGGTGTCCGGTCGGGGCGGGGGGACCAACGGCCCGGAGGACCGCTGCCCGGGACCCGCCGGAGGTCCCGGGACGAACCCGCCGGAGGTCCCGCCACGCGTCCGTCGAAGGGCACCGCCGGCCCGCCGGACGGACGGGGGATCAGCTCTGGGGGAGTTGCCAGCCGGTGCGGGCGGCCCAGCCCTCCGCGATCTCCACCAGGACGTCCACCACGGGGTCCTTGATGTCGCTGTAGGCGCCGAGCCCGGCGGTGTCGTCGGCGTCGCGGACGACATGTCGGGCGAGAACGCGTTTGAAGGTGGCGTACCCCGGCACGGCCTCGGGGTGGGCCCGGAACCAGTCCCGGAACAGCAGCGCCAGTCGCAGGTTGGGCGAACCCTCGCGGCGCAGGTGGAGGTTGGCGTCACCGTCCGGATGGCCGCGTCGCCACCACAGGCGCTTGGCCCACCGCTCCGGTGCGTCGTCCCGGCCGGCGGGCACGTGGTCCCGGCGATGGGGCGAGAGGGTGAAGCCCAGCCCGGTCAGGGGCGCCGAGAACTTCTCCTCGGCCGCGTCGAGGGGCAGTTCCGTGCCCACCTGGAGGTCGAACACCGGCTTGGCGGCCATGCCGGGGATGGAGGTGCTTCCGATGTGGGCCACCCGGGACGCTTCGGGACCCAGCAGCCGGCTCACCTCCTCGACCAGTTCCGCGCCCACCCGCGCCCATTCGGGAGAGGGGTCCACCACCGGAAAAGACATCTGCGGCAAATCGGGCATTGGTTACATCACCTGCAATTTCGCTTCCCCGAGCGGGGGTTGGTGACGGATGTCACCGTTTACCCTCCATTCTTCAACGGCGTTTCAGGGGTGATGTCGGCGGGGTTCGCCAAGTGGTGTTTGGTGTGGCCCAGTTGGGAAAAACGCAAGATCCGTTGTTATTACCCCGTGATAATAGCTGGCCACGTGCCGTTACCCGGACAAGGTGGGACACATCCCGATCGGCCCCTCTCGGGCCGTACTTCCGCTTGCCGCCTTGTTTCCGGACGGACCATCCGCTTAACGTTCAGGCCGCGTCGCACTCCGCGTCGCGCCACGAACGGCACGCCGAGTCCTGTCACCGTTCGCGGAGCCACCGCAGCACCATCCGCAAGACAGGAGCGGGGGACCCACTTTCCGCCGGTCACAGACCGGCTAGGGGTGAAGTCGCCCGTCCGGCCGGGACCTCCCGTCCCGACCGGGCGACGACCGGGCACCTTTCCGGCCCGAACCCGACAGCTCACCTCGTAGGCGTCGGAGAGGAGCACACCCATGCCCGCACGCGGTCGTCACCGTCGTCAGCGCGTCAGTCGTATTTCCCGTATCTCCCTGATGCTGGGCGCCGGTGGCGCCGGCGTCGCACTCCCCCTCATCGCCGCCGGCGGCGCGAGCGCCGCCCCGGCTCCCGTCACGGCTCCCGCCGCCGAGGCCTTCACCGCCGGCGACCTCACCCAGCAGGCCCGGCAGGTCGCCGCCGCCGCCGAACAGGCCGCGAAGACCGCCGAGACCGACAAGAAGGCCGCCAAGGCCGCCAAGGCCGAGAAGTCGGGGAAGAAGAAGGCCGCCGACCGTTACACGGTCGTCAGCGGCGACACCCTCTCCCGCATCGCCACCGCCCAGCAGGTCGAGGGTGGCTGGGTGCAGCTGTGGGAGACCAACCGCGACGTGGTCGGGAACAACCCCAACCTGATCTACCCCGGTCAGAAGCTCACGCTCACCACCGGTGCCTCCGGCGAGCGCGCGGACCGCACCTCCGACCGCGTCGAACTCCCGGTCGAGGAGGCCGCGGAGGAGACCATCGAGGTCACCGTCACGATCGAGGAGACCGCGCCGGAGGAGACCGCGCCGGAGGAGACCGCGCCGGAGGAGACCGCCCCGGTCGAGCAGGCCCCGGCCCCGGTGGAGAAGGCCGCTCCGGCAGAGAAGACCCCGGCCCCGGCCGAGAAGGCCGCCCCGCCGGCCGCCGCGGGCTTCAGCGTCCCGGTCAACGCCGCCCCCAGCACCCCCTACCGTGCCTCCGGCGCCATGTGGGCCAGTGGTTACCACACCGGCGTGGACTTCTCCGCGGCCACCGGCACCACCGTCATGGCGGTCGCCCCCGGCACCGTGGTCTCCGCCGGTTGGGGCGGTTCGTACGGCAACGAGGTGATCATCCGTCACGCCGACGGCCACTTCAGCCAGTACGCCCACCTCTCCTCCATCTCGGTGAGCGCCGGCCAGTCGGTCTCCGCCGGGCAGCAGATCGGTCTGGTCGGCTCCACCGGCAACAGCACCGGCCCGCACCTGCACTTCGAGATCCGCACCGGCCAGAGCTACGGCACGGACATCGACCCGCTGTCCTACCTGCGCTCCAAGGGCGTCTCCATCTGAGGCATCCCACCCGATGATCCGATCGGTGACCCACCCCGCGGTGGGGAAGCGGAGGATCGTCACACCACCCCCGGGGCCGCCCGGGACCGAGAGGTCCCG
>NZ_VKHT01000272.1 GCF_014141535.1 Streptomyces alkaliphilus
GGGCCCCGGCGGCCCCGCTCCCCCGGGCCTCAGACGGTCCAGGCGGGTTCCAGGTCGATCACGTCGCCGGCGAGGGCGGCCAGGTCGGCGCCGGTACCGGCACGCAGCACCAGACGCTCCACCCGGTCGGTGCGGTACTTGGCCCGCTCGGCGGCCGAGTCCCACATGGACAGGACGAGGAACTCGCGGTCCGCCTCCGCCTCGGCGAAGACCCCCCGCACCATGCCGGGGCTGCCGGCCATCGCGGGGTTCCAGACCTTTCGTTGCATGAGCGAGAAGTGTTCGGTGCGGTCCTCGTGGACGCGGCAGTGCGCCACCCGCAGCAGATCCACGTCGGTGAAGCGCGGTTCGAAGCCCATCTTGACGTCGAAGCGGTACTCGAAGAGCCGCACCCGCGCGTCCCGGTGGGTGCCGACCTGGGAGGACGCCAGACGGTCGTGGGAACGCGCCATGAACGAGTCGTAGAGCGCGCGGCTCTCCCAGAAGCAGAAGACGTGCGCCACTCCCGGATCGCTTCGGCTCCAGCCCCCGCCCTGTCCGCGGAAGCCGGGCTCACCGAGGAGTCCCGCCCACTTCCGCTGCCCCCGCTCGAAACCGGTCCGTTCGACGACGTTGCAACGAATCCACTTGACCAGCACCGCGCCATCGTACGGCCCCCGGGGCCCGGTGGACGTCGGACCGGGCAAGCCCGACGGGCGCGCGCCGGCGCCCCGGGCGCCCGCCCGGGGCGGCGGGGCCGGTCTCCCGGTCCCACCGCCCCGACACATCGTTCACCCCGAGGGGTGCCCGCGATCAGCTGCAGCCGCTGGTGGAGCCGCAACCCTCGCAGATGTAGCAGCTGCCGGCCCGCTGCATCTTGGTGCCGCAGGAGAAGCACAGCGGGGCGTCGGCGCTCACCCCCATCTGCATCTCCACCAACTCGGCGTTGGTGCGGGCCTGGCCGGGCGCCGGGCCTTCCTCCCGCACCGGCTGCCGGTGGAGCACCGGAGAGGTGGGCGCGGCGGGCGCGGCGGGCGCGGCGGGCGCGGACTGCGACAGTCCCTCGACGTCGACCTCGGTGTCATCGGCACCGGTGGCCTCGTAGGAGCCGGTCTCCAGGTGGCGACGGCGCTCCTCGGCGGTGTGGATGCCCAGCGCGGAGCGGGTCTCGAACGGCAGGAAGTCCAGCGCGAGACGACGGAAGATGTAGTCGACGATCGACTGCGCCATCCGGACATCGGTGTCGTCGGTCATGCCCGCCGGCTCGAAGCGCATGTTGGTGAACTTCGAGACGTAGGTCTCCAGCGGCACGCCGTACTGGAGGCCCACGGAGACGGCGATGGAGAAGGCGTCCATCATCCCCGCGAGGGTGGAGCCCTGCTTGGACATCTTCAGGAAGACCTCGCCCAGCCCGTCGTCCGGGTAGGAGTTGGCCGTCATGTAGCCCTCGGCGCCGCCGACGGTGAAGGAGGTGGTGATGCCGGGACGTCCCTTCGGCAGCCGCTTGCGCACCGGGTGGTGCTCCACCGTCACCGGGGCGGCCGGGGCCTCGGCGGGAGCGGCGACGGCCACGGCGCCGGTGCCGGTGCCGGTGCCGGTGACCGCAGTGGTGGTCGGGGTGCCCGTGTCACCCTTCTTCTTCGCCGACAGCGGCTGACCGACCTTGCAGTTGTCGCGGTAGATCGCCAGTGCCTTCAGGCCGAGCTTCCAGCCCCGGAAGTAGATGTCCTCGATCTCCTCCACCGTCGCGGTCTCCGGGACGTTGCAGGTCTTGGAGATGGCGCCGCTGAGGAACGGCTGGGTGGCGGCCATCATCCGCACGTGACCCAGCGGGGAGATCGCGCGCTCGCCCATGGCACAGTCGAAGACCTCGTAGTGCTCGGTCTTCAGGCCGGGGGCGTCGGTCACCGAACCGTTCTCGGCGATGTGGGCGACGATCGCCTCGATCTGCTCGGTCGGGTAGCCCAGGCGCTTGAGCGCCATCGGCACGGTGGTGTTGACGATCTGCATCGACCCGCCGCCGACGAGCTTCTTGAACTTGACCAGGGCCAGGTCGGGCTCGATGCCGGTGGTGTCGCACCCCATGGCCAGGCCGATGGTGCCGGTGGGGGCGAGGACGCTGGCCTGCGCGTTGCGGAAGCCGTTCTTCCCGCCCAGTCGCAGCACCTCCTCCCACGCCTCGGTGGCGGCGTCCCACACGGGGGTGTCGAGGTCGTCCATGCGGGTGGCGACCGCGTTGGCGTCGGCGTGCTGCCGCATGACCCGCAGGTGGGAGTCGGCGTTGCGGGCGTAACCGTCGTAGGGGCCGACGACGGCGGCCAGCTCGGCGGAGCGGCGGTAGGCGGTGCCGGTCATCAGCGAGGTGATGCCGCCGGCCAGGGCGCGCCCACCGTCGGAGTCGTAGGCGTGGCCGGTGGCCATCAGCAGGGCGCCGAGGTTGGCGTAGCCGATGCCCAACTGGCGGAAGGCGCGGGTGTTCTCGCCGATCTTCTCGGTGGGGAAGTCCGCGAAGCAGATGGAGATGTCCATCGCGGTGATGACGAGTTCGACCACCTTGGCGAAGCGCTCGGCCTCGAAGCTCTGGACGCCGTTGCCGTCGTCGTGGAGGAACTTCATCAGGTTGAGCGAGGCGAGGTTGCAGGACGTGTTGTCCAGGTGCATGTACTCGCTGCACGGGTTGGAGGCGCTGATGCGGCCGGACTCCGGGCAGGTGTGCCAGTGGTTGATCGTGTCGTCGTACTGAATGCCGGGGTCGGCACAGGCCCAGGCGGCTTCGGCCATCCGCCGGAAGAGCGCCTTGGCGTCGACCTCCTCGATGACCTCGTTGTTCAGCCGACCGCGCAGGCCGAACCTCGCGCCGTTCTCGACGGCGCGCATGAAGTCGTCGGTGACCCGTACCGAGTTGTTGGCGTTCTGGTACTGGACGGAGGTGATGTCGTCCCCGCCGAGGTCCATGTCGAAGCCCGCGTCGCGCAGGGCTCGGATCTTCTCCTCCTCCTTGACCTTCGTCTCGATGAAGGCCTCGATGTCGGGGTGGTCGACGTCGAGCACGACCATCTTCGCGGCGCGGCGGGTGGCGCCCCCGGACTTGATGGTGCCGGCGGAGGCGTCGGCGCCGCGCATGAAGGAGACGGGGCCGGAGGCGTTGCCCCCGGAGGAGAGCAGTTCCTTGGAGGAGCGGATGCGGGAGAGGTTCAGGCCGGCGCCGGAGCCGCCCTTGAAGATCATCCCCTCTTCCTTGTACCAGTCCAGGATCGACTCCATGGAGTCGTCCACGGAGAGGATGAAGCAGGCGCTGACCTGCTGGGGCTGCTTGGTGCCGACGTTGAACCAGACCGGGGAGTTGAAGCTGAAGATCTGGTGCAGCAGGGCGTGGGTCAGTTCGTGGTCGAAGATCTCGGCATCGGCCGGGGAGGCGAAGTAGCCGTGCTCCTCGCCCGCCCGGCGGTAGGTGCTCACGACCCGGTCGATGAGCTGCTTGAGGCTCGTCTCGCGCTGGGGGGTGCCGACGGCGCCGCGGAAGTACTTGCTGGTGACGATGTTGACCGCGTTCACCGACCAGAAGTCGGGGAACTCCACGTCGCGCTGCTCGAAGTTGACCGAGCCGTCGCGCCAGTTGGTCATGACGACGTCGCGCCGCTCCCACGCCACCTCGTCGTAGGGGTGCACGCCGGGGGTGGTGTGGATGCGCTCCATGCGCATGCCCTTGGGGGCCGCGCCCTTGCCTCCGGACTTGGTCCCCTTGCCGCGTGAACCCCGTGCCGAACCGCTCGTCGTCTCTGTCATGCCGCCTCCCTCGTCGGGCGAAACGCCCTGGTGTGCCCGGCTCCTGCTCCGGGACACTGATGTACTTCGGTGCCGTGGCGGGTGTCCCCGCGCACGACCGGCACCGGGGTCCGGGACGCTCCTCGCGTCGTCCCGCCCCGGCGTCGCCGGCTGGTCGATCACGTCCGCACGCCGGTGATCACACCGCGTGTCCGTCCGGACGGGTCAAAGGGCCCGAGCCCGGGCCGGCCCACCGCACGGTGGGGTGCCTCCGGGGGCCTCCCCGTCAGCCGGTCTCCGCGGGTGGACGCTCCCCGCGCAGTTCCTCGATGGCCGCCTCGAAGTCCTCCGGGCTGTCGAAGGCCCGGTAGACCGAGGCGAACCGGAGGTAGGCGACCGCGTCCAGCTCCCGGAGCGGGCCGAGTATGGCCAGGCCCACGTCGTGGGCGGACAACTCGGCCCGGCCACCGGCCCTCAGCGCCTCCTCGACCTGTTGGCCGAGGCGGTCGAGGGCGTCCTCGGTGACCGGTCGCCCCTGGCACGCCTTGCGCACGCCCGCGATGACCTTGTTCCGCGAGAACGGTTCGGTCACCCCGCTGCGCTTGACCACCATGAGGGCCGCCGTCTCCAGCGTGGTGAAACGCCGGGAGCAGTCGGGGCACTGGCGGCGGCGCCGGATGGTGGTGCCGTCGTCGGCCGTTCGACTGTCCACGACCCGACTGTCCGGATGACGACAGAAAGGGCAGTGCATCGCGACCGCTCCCCTTCCGATGTGGTGCCCGATGTGGTGGACCCGTCGATCCGGTGGCGGTTCCGAGCGGGTGACGCCGGGCTTCCCCGGCGATCCCCCGGAGGACCGCGCGACGGTTCCGCAAGGGCCGAAAGGCCCCCGTGGAACGCTCCCCAGCATAGGCGATCCGAGACCCGGATGAGACCTCGGGACCACAATCCCTGGGGAGTCGCGAGCCATCTAACCACTAGATCTGGGGGGCTCGGGACCGACACGCGGGCGACCACGGAGTGCCGGACGTCACTCTTACGGGGCCGTTCACACGCCTCTCCGGCTCCGACGTGCGGAGATCACCGGGCGCACCGGAACGAGTGCGGGAACGAGTGCGCGACGGGGTGGCGGGCGGCGCCGCGGACCCACTCGGGATCCCCGCGCCCGACGGCGGGAACCGACCGGACCGGCGACCGCGATGGGACGCGGACGACCGGGCGAGAATACGCCGGCTCACCGCGCCCCCCGGAACCCGGGTCCCGGGGGCGTGATCCCTCGAGGGCGCGCACCGACCGCCGGGGACCCGATCCGCGGCGGAGCCACGAAGTCCAACCCCGTCCCGGACCGGTTCGACCCCGCCCCCGCGCGCCACGGGGATCGCCGGGGATCGCCGGGGAGGATGGGACCGCGCGATTTCACCGGAAAACGGAATTCCTTACACCGTCGACCGTGGTCTCTTCAGTGGAATCGCCATATTTCACTCGAACGTGTGTTTGGCGCAACCTTTCGATACCCCATAGCGTTGACCGGCCAGGGAGTACGCACGAGAGGGGCGACATGACCACCGCAGCAGACAACACCATCACCGCGCCGCCGGGGGCGGGCCGCGCCGGGGAGGCTCCCGCCGGGCGATCCCTTCCCGGTCGCCCGCCGGGTATTCGGGCGGACAGCAGCGGACTGACCGAGCGCCAGCGGCGCGTCATCGAGGTCATCCGCGACTCCGTCCAACGCCGCGGCTACCCGCCCTCCATGCGGGAGATCGGGCAGGCCGTCGGACTCTCCAGCACCTCCTCGGTCGCGCACCAGCTGATGGCCCTGGAGCGCAAGGGCTTCCTGCGCCGGGATCCGCACCGTCCGCGCGCCTACGAGGTGCGCGGCGCGGAGACCCCCACCCCGCAGCCCTCGGACACCTCCGGCC
>NZ_VKHT01000273.1 GCF_014141535.1 Streptomyces alkaliphilus
CAGGCATCGGACTCCCGCACCGTGAAGGGGCAGTCGAGGACCCCGCTGCCGTCACCCGGGTCCACGTCCAACCGCGAGGGCTCCGCGATCGCCACCACCCCACCGGCCGAACTCCCCCGCACCTCACCGTCCGACGGACCCTCCGCCCACCACCAGGTGTCCACGAAAATCACCGCCTGCACCGGCGGGCTGTGCGCCAACGTGAAATCGGGAACCGAAAGCTCCCCGAACGCCTCCCACGCCAACTCCGTCAACGACGGACCCGTGTCCCCCGGGGTGAACCACCCCCATTCGTTGTATCCGTCCCCATTGGGATGGTGACACCCCTTGTACGTGTAGACGGAGTCCTCGGTGGGTGGATCCTCCGGCCACGATTCCGGGTCCGGGTACACAAGAGAGGGAAAGTTGATGAAACAGGCGTACTCACCCTCACAGAAGATGGACGCGTCCGCTCTTCCCAGGTTTTCCACCAACGAAAGATCACATGAAGGAGAAGAGGAGCCGCCTCCATTTCCATTTCCCCTCTGTCCGGCATCGTCCTCTTCCACGGGGGACCCACCTCCACACACGTACACCATTTCTCCGATGTCGTGCCCGACCCAGCAGTCGGGATCATCGAGATTGGCTGCGGCGGGGGACACACTCATGGAGAGCACGACCACCGCCACCACCAGAAATGGCGCGCGACCCCGGACGGACCCCGATCCCCTCATCGTCGTCAACACGAAATCCCCGCCTCTTCCTGAGGGAGTTGATCCACCAGGATCCATCCTTCGGAGTTCAACTCCGCGAGAAATACACGGGGAGTCGCTCCTCTTTTTTCGATGGGCGCCTCGACGCCGTCCGCCATGATCGGCCAATCGTCCTCGTTCACGCAGGACTCCACGCGCGCGGAACCCTCGTCGACCGGCACAACGGTCACGTTGGTGATCGCGGGTTCACCTTCCCTGAAGAAACCCTGATCGTGATAGCTCGCGACCATCGTGAGTCTTTTCTCCACCAGATCCGGGGACGCGAACCGGAGGAGGGGGTCGGCGTCGAGAGGGGCGCCGTTCTCGATGGCGATGATCTCCGCCCAGTAGCGGTCGTGGAGCTCCTCCAGGGCCCGGACATCCTCCTCGCTCAGGGTCTCCTCCGGCTCGGGGGTCTCCTCCGGCTCGGGGGTCTCCTCGGCGGCGGTCGGGACGGGAAGCGCGGCGTTGTCGGGGTCGGCCTCATCGCCCCCGTCCGAGCAGGCGGACAGGAGGGCGGCGGCCATGACCACCGCGAGGAACCGGGACCGTCGAATGGGAGTCTTCGTCACGGACCACAGCGTAGAAGCGACCACCGACCGCCCGGTACACCAGGTGACTTACCGTCACGAAACGGTGACGTACCGCCGGCCTCATTCATCCGACAGCACCGGAGCGCCGGGCCGCGGAGCGGAGGGGGAACGCGGTGCGACCGCACTGGATGGGGATTCGCTTGATACCGCTGAAGACAGCCGAGAGGGGCCCCGGCGTCCCGGGCAGGGTGAATCAGCGGACGACGGCTTGGACCTCGGTCACCCGCACCGGGGTCTCCCGCCACTCGCTCTCCAACGCCTCCGGCAGACCGGGGAGGGTGAGCGGGGCACCGTGGTTCTCGAAACGCACGGTGTAGACCAACCGCGCCCGGGCCGGATGAGCCGCGAGCCCGTCCCCGGTCCTCGCGGTGCCGTTCACCGAGGCCCGGTCGTAGACATGCGTACAGGCATCGGACTCCCGCACCGTGAAGGGGCAGTCGAGGACCCCGCTGCCGTCACCCGGGTCCACCTCCAACCGCGAGGGCTCCGCGATCGCCACCACCGGGGAATGCCCCGGGGACATACGCCGGTGCCCACATCACGCAGCGGAGCGGGAGCCATCTCGAGGCGCCTCACCTGCCGGGCCCTCCGGGCCGGTGGGGCCCGTGCGTGAGGTACCCGGGCGGGAACGCACGCGGCACCATGTGTTCCGCGCCGGGCCCGCTTTCCGTCCTCCGGCCGGATGAGTGACGAGAATCGAAAGGGATATCAGAGGGGGAACGCGGTGCGGCCGTGTTGGACGGAGATCCACTTGGTGTCGGTGAAGGCGTCCAGCAGCGCGTCACCGTTGAGGCGGCCGAGACCGGAGCACTTCATGCCGCCGTAGGGCACGATCGGCTCGTCCGCGACGGTGGCGTCGTTGACGTGCACGATGCCGGTCTCGATCCGGCGGGCGACCCGCAGGCCGCGCTGGATGTCGCGGGTGTGGACGGCGCCGCTGAGGCCGTAGGCGGAGTCGTTGGCCAGGGCGACGGCCTCGTCCTCCCCGTCCACCGCGGTGAGGAGGACGACGGGGCCGAAGATCTCCTCGCGGTGCAGTGGGGATTCGGCGGGTACGTCGGTGAGGACGGTGGGCGGCACGAGGTTGCCGCGCCGCTCCCCTCCGTGCAGGATCTTCGCGCCGCCGTCCACGGCGCGCCCGATCTGTCCCCAGAGGTGGTCCGCGTAGCGGGCGTCCATGAGGGGGCCGATCTCGGTGGCCGGGTCGGCGGGGTCGCCGACCCGCAGCGCGGAGACCCGGGCGAGGAAGTGTTCGGTGAACTCCGGCAGCACCGCCCGGTCGACCAGGACGCGGTTGGCGGCCATGCACATCTGGCCCTGGTCCATGAAGCGGCTGAAGACTGCGGCGTCGGCGGCGTACCCGGGGTCCGCGTCGTCCAGGACGATCAGGGCGCTGTTGCCGCCCAGTTCGAGGACGACCCGCTTGAAGTGGCCGCCGGCGACGGAGGCGACGTGGCGGCCGGTGACCTCGGAGCCGGTGAAGCAGATCACCCGTGGGACGGGGTGCTCTATGAGGACGTCGCCGACTTCCGCTATGTCGGTGACCAGGACGTTGAAGAGGCCCTCCGGCAGTCCGGCGTCGGCCAGCAGGCGCGCCAGGAGGGTGCCGCCGCAGATCGGGGAGGACTGGTGGGGCTTGAGGACGACGGCGTTGCCCAGCGCCAGTGCGGGCACCACGGTCTTCAGGCCGAGGAAGAGCGGAAAGGTGTAGGGGGAGATGACGCAGACCGTGCCGACGGGAAGCCGGGTGAGGTAGTTCTCCTTGCCCTCCACCGGCGAGGGCAGGATGCGGCCCTCCGCGCGCAGCGGCAGGTGCAGGGCCTCGCGCAGGGCCTCCCGGATGAGACCGAGCTCGTAGGTGATGCGGGTTCGGGTGCCGCCGAGTTCGGCGGTGATCAGTGAGGCGATGAAGGGCTCGCGCTCGTCGATGAGGTCGAGCAGCCGCTCGATGACGCGCCGGCGGGTGCCGGGGGCGGAGGCGGCCCAGGCGCGTTGGGCCGTTTCGGCGGCACGGTAGGCGGCGTCCACCTCCTCGGCGGTGGCGACGGTGATCGCGGCGAGCTTGTCGCCGGTCCAGGGGTTGAAGTCGATGACGTCCCAGTTGCCGCTTCCGGTCCGCCAGGCACCGCCGATGAACTGACGGGCGAGGTCGTCGGGAACGGCCTCCGGGCCGATGGACGGGACCTCGGGGAAGTCGGGCATGTCACTCCTCGGCGCGCGGTCTTGGAGGATGACGTGGGTGACGGGACGTCAACCACCTCGAATCCTACAGTTCCCTGCCGATTTCGTGGAGAAGTCGGCGGGTTTCCCCGGGGGTCGCGGCCACTCCCGTGAGGGCGTTCATGGTGCGGCGGTACTCGGCGACCTCGTCCTCCTTGTCGAGGTAGAGGGCGCTGGTGAGCTGTTCCAGGTAGACGACGTCGGAGATCTCCGTCTCGGAGAAGGAGAGGATGACGAAGGCGCCGCTGACCGCGGGGTGGTCGGGGCGGTCGAAGGGCATGACCCGGAGCGAGACGCCGGGCATCTCGGAGTACTCGGCGAGCAGCTTCAGCTGGTCGCGCATGACGGCCCGTCCGCCGTAGACGCGGCGCAGCGCCCCCTCGTCGAGGACGCAGTGCAGGCGGGGCGCGTTCTCCCCGACGAGGAGTTTCTGCCGTCCCATGCGCAGCGCGACCCGGCGATCGACCTCCTCGGCGGGCAGGTTCGGGTAGTTGCCGACGACGACTGCGTGGGCGTACTCCTCGGACTGCAACAGACCGGGGACGAACTGCACCTCGTAGGTGGCGATGGAGGAGGCGGCGGCCTCCAGGCCCACGAAGGTGGGGAACCACCCGGGCAGCACGTCGTTGTAGCTGTGCCACCAACCGGGGCGGTTGGAGGCGCGGGCGAGGTTGAGCAGGGGTTCGCGCTCGGTCTCCTCGGTGACCCCGTAGAGCGTCAGCAGGTCGGCGACGTCGCGCGGCTTGAAGCTCACCCTCCCCAGCTCCATTCGACTGATCTTGGATTCCGAGGCACGGATCGAGTAGCCGGCGGCCTCCCGGGTGACCCCCCGTGATTCACGCAATCGGCGCAATTGGGCACCGAGCAGGATGCGGCGCACCATGGAGCCGCTGGAGTCGGCGTTCCCGACCTCTCCGGCTCGGCCGCCCCGCGGTGACTGCGGTGTGCTCATGGGGTCCGATCCTCCTTGGTGACCAGAGAAGTCTGCCATCTTCGGGCTCCGTTGTGTGCGCGCTCGATTACACTCAATCGAATTTTGGCGATGCACGTGCATCTGCCCTTGCATTTGCTGTGGGCGTTGGGAAGCATGAGTGCAGCGCGCCGGTACGCCGGCACGCCCGCACGACCTTGCCGTGTTCGACGGGGAGACGGCAGGGACCGACGGGGGTGACTCCGTTGGCCACCGGGATGTCGGTCTGTCCGCCGCTCGATCGTCCCGGCCAGCCCAGCCACCACCGCCACCGCGAACGCCGGGAGTCCGCGCCATGGGGATCGAAGGAGTGCCCGTTCTCGACACGTTAGGTCGACAGCAATCCCTGATCGATCCGCGCAGTCTGGACGGGGCCGTCTCGGTACGTCTGCCGAGTCGTCCCGAATCCGTGCGGGGAGCACGGGATTTCACCCGGAGGACGCTGTCGGGATGGCGGCTCTCCGAACGTTTCGACACCGTCGCCCTGGTGGTTTCCGAGTTGGTGACCAACGCCGTGCGGCACGGGTGCCCGGAGTCCTCGGCCCCGGCGCGGGACGGCGCGCCTTGCCCGGGCGCGCCCTCCGGCGTCGGGGAGCAGCGCTTCGGCGCCCACGACCGGCGCCCGCGCAACGGCTCGACCCCGGGGCGCGGTCCCGGCGTCGGACCCGCCCGGGGCACGCTCCCGGGGCAGGTCGCCGACCCCCCCGACCTGGCGCCGGTGGAGCTGGAACTCCTGCGCAGCAATCGCCGGTTGGTGTGCGCGGTGCGGGACTGCGGGGAACGTGCTCCCCGGCCCGGGCAGGCCGACGCCTCCATGGAGGGTGGTCGCGGCCTGCACCTGGTGGAGTGCTTCAGCGACGGCTGGGGTTGGCGCCCGTTGAGCGACGGCAGGCGCGGCAAGGTGGTCTGGGCCGCCTTCCGACTTCTCTGAGGGGTCGTCACGACCGCTCCGGTACCGCCCGGGGCACACGAGGAACACACCACGGACGGCCGGTGCCCCGCACGAGGGCACCGGCCGTCCGTGGTGTGCGCGGATGCCGGGTCCGGGTCGGTCCGCCGACCCGGATCGGGTACCGGAGCCCGGGGTGCTCCGGCGATGGCTGGAGTCATGGAAACGGCGTGGGTCCGAGACGTGGGTGGGGTGTGGG
>NZ_VKHT01000274.1 GCF_014141535.1 Streptomyces alkaliphilus
GATTCGATCCCGGTTCGGCATCCGATCGCGTCGGGAGGTGTGGAGCGGGCGCGGCGGGGAAGGCGGGGGTTCGGACCCGCCGCCGGGACCCTCGGACCCGGGGTGAACCCCGGATGGCCGGCGTGACGTTCCCGTGGGCGCGATGAACGCGAAGCGACGGGTGGGTGTCGCGAGCGTTTCGAGTCGCCGCTTATCCCGCTAAAACCTCTCAAATTCTGCGAAAACGATAAACCTCGCACCTGGGGATCGGTCCCCCGTGTCGTCGGTGGAATACATCACCGCCCATGGCCCGGCGCGGAACCGGGGGCTAATGTGAGCCGTCTTATTCCCCGTACACACAAGAAGGGTGCAGGGATTCGTGGACACACAGGGGCGTGGGGGAGTCGACGGTCTCGATGACATCGACCCCGCGGATCAGTGGGTGTTCAACCCCGAGACGGGCGGCTACGAGCTGAACCTCTCCGGGACGCCGACCCCCCGTGCCGCCGTGCCGGCCGTCCGGCCGCGGACCCGTCCCGCCACCGGAACGGGTCCGGGCACCAAGACCCTTCCGCCGCGCCCGCGTCGCCCGGCCGATGACACCGGGACCACGGTGCGGGGGGCCGGGACCCGCACCCGCGACCGTCGCCCTCCGGGCGCGGGCGACCCGCCCCGTGGTCGGGGGACGGAGCGCCGCGCCGCCGCCGAGCGACGACGGGCGAAAAAGGAACGCCGCCGGAAAATCCTGATCTGGGTCAGCGCCTGTTTGGCCATGCTCATGCTCATCGGCACGGGTGTCGCCTGGTACGTCTACAAGCGATTGAACGACAATCTCACCAAGGTGGAGGTGCCGTTCGACAATCCCGTGACCCGCGACGCCCCGGTGAACATCCTGTTCATCGGTACCGATGAGCGACTGGGGGCGGGCAACGACAGTTACGGTGACGCCGACAGCACCGGCCACGCCGACACCACCGTCCTGTTGCACGTCTCGCAGGACCGCACCCACGCCACCGCCCTCAGCATCCCCCGCGACCTGGTGGTGGACATCCCCGACTGCGAGACCGTTCAGCCCGACGGCAGCACCCGCACCGTCCCCGGCCGGCAGAGGGTGCGCTTCAACGAGAGTTACGGGGTGGACGGTCGCGACCCCGGCTGCACCTGGAAGACGGTGGAGCAGTTGGTCGGGGTGGAGATCAACCACTTCATGATGGCCGACTTCAACGCGGTCAAGGACCTCTCCACGGCGGTCGGTGGCGTCGAGGTCTGCCTCGCCAAGGACATCGACGACAAGAAGTCCCACCTGACCCTGCCCGCCGGACGCCATGTGGTGGAGGGCGAACAGGCGTTGGCGTTCGTGCGGACCCGCTCCTCGGTCGGTTTCGGCAGCGACCTGAGCCGTATCGAACTCCAACAGCAGTTCCTGGCCTCGATGGCCCGCTCGCTGACCTCCGGGGACACCCTCACCAACCCCACCAAGGTCTGGAGTCTGGCCGAGGCGGTCACCAACTCCCTGACCGTGGACACCGCGATCGGCGACATCCAGTCGCTGGTGGCACTGGCCCAGGACCTCGCCGACGTCCCGGTCAAGGACATCAGCTTCGTCACCGTGCCGGTGATCGACAACCCGGAGGAGGAGGTGGCGGCGACCGTCGTGCTCAACGAGGACAAGGCGCTGCCGCTGTTCCGGATGCTCCAGGAGGACCTGTCGCTGACCGAGGCCGAGGATGCGGCGAAGGAGTCCGGGGACTCCCCGGACCCCGCCGACGCCCCGGAGAAGGCGGAGCCGGTCCCGGCGGCACAGGTCCGGGTGGACGTCTACAACGGCGGCACCCGGGTCGGCGCGGCCCAGGACACCCTGGTGTGGTTGCAGAACACCCACGGCATGGCCCTGGCGACCAACGCCGGTAACGCGGCCGCCCAACAGACCACCACGACACTGGAGTATGGTCCTGATCAGGCCGGTCAGGCGGCCACCCTCGCGGAGCTGATGGGATTGCCCGCCGGCGCCCTGAAGGAGTCCTCCGCCGATGCCGGGGACAGCCCCATGACCCTGGTGCTCGGTGACGACTTCCGGGGGGCGGGCACACCGATCGAGGTCGAGGCGAAGAAGCCCGCCGACCTCGACAGCGTCACCGCGGACGACGAGAACGTCTGCGCCTCCTGACGCCGCCCGCTCGGGCGGCCGATCGTTGACCAGCAGAGCGGGGGAAGACACGCGTGCCCAGCGGCATATCCGAGGACGGCGAGGGTCCCCGGGTCAGAACGGCCGAGGAACTCGGCTGGGACGACAGCCTTTACGAGAGGAAGCGCTCGGCCTCCGTGCCGCGCCAGGGGAGACCCGGACCGGCCCCGGAGGCCGGACCGGCCACGGAGCCCGAGCCGGTGCCCGAGCGGCGGGGCCGAATACGCGGCCGGGGCGCCACGGGGCGGGGACGGCCGTCCACCCCGTCCGCGGCCCCGGAGCAGGGTACGGAGGAACCGGGCGGGGGGTTCGCCGGGAAGGAGGGACCCGGCGGCTCCGGTGAGGCCGGCGGACCCGGTGGGAAACAGTCGTCGGGAGAGCCGGGGGAACAACCCTCCGCAGAGGCGGGGGAACAGGGGAACCGGGAACCCCGGGGGGACCCGGGGAAACGGAAGAGCGGCAGGGGTGGCGGCGGGTCGGGGAGGTCCGCCGGCACCGGAAAGCCGGCCGCGGTCGCCGCGGCCGGGTCCCCCCGGGCCCTCGCGGCGGGCGCGGCGGACACCGACGGGGCCGGGCCGGCCGCTCGCGATACCCGCCCCGCCCGTCGTCCCGCCGCCCGCGGGCCCGCGGGCCCGGCCGGTCGCCGTCCCGCCGCCGGTGGCGGGAAGCGGCCCCGTCGTCCGCGCTGGGCCCGGATCCTGATCGCCGGCTCCGCGACCATGGCCCTGCTCGTCGCCGGCCTGGGCGTCGCGGCCTGGCTGTACGTGCGCGACCTCAACGACAACATCGACCGCCAGGACCTGCACCTGGGTGAGCACCGACTCGAGAAGCCGCCGCCCAACGCGGACGGTCAGACCCCGCTGAACATCCTGCTCATCGGCTCCGACGCGCGGGACTCCGAGGAGAACCTGCGCCTGGGCGGCGCCCGGCACACCGCCGGCGGCCCCCCGATCGCGGATGTCCAGATGCTGCTGCACGTCTCCGCCGACCGCAGCAACATGACGGTGATCAGTGTGCCCCGCGACACCCGGGTGACCATCCCGGCCTGCACCGATCCGGTGAGCGGCGAGCAGTACCCCACCGTGGGGTCGGACACCATCAACCACTCCCTCCAACGCGGCGGCCCCGGCTGCACCGTGGCCACCTGGGAGGAGCTGACCGGCATCCCCATCGACCACTTCATGATGGTGGACTTCGCGGGTGTGGTGTCGATGGCGGACGCCGTCGGCGGGGTGCCGGTGTGCGTGGACGCCAACGTCCACGACCCCAAGTCCGGTCTGCGGCTGACGGCGGGGGAGAGCGTCATCCGGGGGGAGCAGGCACTTCAGTGGCTGCGCACCCGGCACGGCTTCGAGGACGGCAGCGACATCGGCCGCACCCGCGGGCAGCACGTGTACCTCGCCTCCATGGTGCGGGAGTTGCAGGCGGGGGCCCGGCTGACCGACCCCGGCAAGCTCAACGCGTTGGCCAACGCCGCGACCCGGGCCCTGACGGTCGACCAGGAGCTGGGCAGTGTGACCCGGCTCTACGAGCTGGGGGAGGATCTGCGCCGGATCCCGACCGAGCGGATCAACATGATCACCATGCCGTGGATCCCCGACCCGTGGAATCCCTCCGCGCACGTGGTGCCCGAACCGGGGGCGGCGGAGGAACTCTTCGCCCTGGTGCGCGAGGACGTGGCACTGGACGACCGGGACGGTGACTCCCTCGTCGACCCCGAGGACACCGCCGGGGACGGTGCGGACAGCGGCGCCGATACCGGTGGGACCCCCTCGGCGGATCCGACCAACGCGCCCCGGGACACCGTGCCGATCGCGGTGCGCAACGGCACCGGCTCGGTCACCCTGCCCCCGGTCAACGGTCGGGCGGGTGAGTTGGTCGAGGTGTTGCGGGGCGTGGGCTTCGTCCTGGCCGGGGTGGACGAGCGGCCGATCTCCCAGGCCGACACCACCCTCAGCTATCCCACCGACGACCTGCGCGCGGACGCCCTGGTCGTCGCGGAGGAGTTGGGATTGCCCAAGCGGGCGGTGCGGATCTCGCCGAGCGCCGAGGCGATCACCCTGGTGATCGGCACCGACTGGCGCGAGGGCGAGGGCTACCCGGCGCCGGTGGAGGACCCGGAGGGGGAGCAGCACAGCGAGCTGGACGGCTCGCAGGCGTTGAGCGCGGACGACGACAGCACCTGCATGAGGGTGAACCCGGCCGCCGTGTGGTGATCCGCCCGCCGGGTCCGGGGGAAGACCCCCGGACCCGGCGCGCGGACCCGGTGGTGAGGCGTCAGCGAGCGGCGCGCACCCGCTCGGCCAGCTTCCGGGGGCTGGTCAGGAAGCCCCAGCCCCAGGACATGTGCATGGTCGTCAGGGCGACCGGGATCCGCAGCCGGGCGCCGAACGGCAGCCCGCGTCCGGCGGGGACCGACCCGGCGGTGACCGCCGCGAGGTACCCACCCGGCACGATGAGCGCCCAGGCCGCGACTCCCGCCCCCAGCACCGGGCCGACGACGCCGGTCAGCAGCCCGGCGGCGATCGCCACCACGGCGGTCGGCGGCGCGAGGTAGCGGAGGTTGATCGAACCCGGGTGGTATCGCGCCACCACCCGCCGCCACCGGCCGTAGTCACGGTACTGGCGGGCCAGCGCGCGCACGGTGGGCCGGGGCCGGTAGGAGACCAGCAGTTCGGGGGAGAACCAGATCAGACCGCCGTCCCTCCGGATGCGGTGGTTCAGCTCCCAGTCCTGCGCGCGGATGAACTCCTCGTTGTAGCCGCCCTGCCGTTCCAGCACCTCGCGCCGGAAGACCCCCAGGTAGACGGTCTCGGCGGGACCGGCGGTGCCGCCGGTGTGGAAGGCGGCGTTGCCGACACCGATCCGGGAGGTCATCGCGGCGGCGACGGCCCGCTCCCAGTCGTTCTCCCCCTCGGCGTGCATGATGCCGCCGACGTTGGCCGCGCCGGTCTCCTCCAGCAGTCGGACGGCCCGGGTGATGTAGTCCGCGGAGAGCATCCCGTGACCGTCGACGCGGACCACCACCGGGTGGCGGGACGCCTTGATGGCGGCGTTCAGCGCGGCGGGGGTGCGGCCGGTGGGGTTGGGCACGGTGACCACCCGACAGCGCGGGTGGTCGGCGGTTTCCGCCACCAGTTCGGCGGCGATCGCGTCGGTGCGGTCGGTGGAGGGCCCCAGGGCGATGACCACTTCCAGCTCGCCGGGGTAATCCTGGCGCAGGATGTGCTCGACGGACGCCCGCAGGTGCCGTTCCTCGTTGAGCACCGGCATGATCACGGAGACCGGTGGGGCGTCGGCCGGCGCGGGCGCCGGTTCGGGGCGCTCGGGCGGATGGTTGCTGCTCACCGACTCACGGTATCGCGGGCGCGTCGGCCTCCTTCCCCCGGACGGGTGGTGCCCGGCGGGGCGTGCGGCACGTCGGATGTGTCATGCATTTCATCTGATTAACGTGAGGTGACCGGATCTGCCCCGGTG
>NZ_VKHT01000275.1 GCF_014141535.1 Streptomyces alkaliphilus
CAGCCACAGATATGTATAAGAGACAGCCGTACCGATGAACGCCGCCTGGTTCGACGCCCTGGGGTGGGGGGTGGAGAACCACGGGGTGGAGCCGGACGTGGAGGCGGTGCGCTCGCCGCTGGAGTGGGCCGACGAGCGGCCGGCGGTGCTGGAGACGGCGGTGCGGCTGGCGCTGGAGTTGCTGGAGAGGCGGCCTGCGCACTCGCCGCCGGGGTACGAGCGGATCCCGGACCGGCGTCGGCCCCCGCTGCCCCCGCGCGGCGGGAACGGCTCCGGGGGGGCCGGGCAACCCTCCACCACCTCGGGCTTTTCACCCGATATGCGATGAATGTCGAGCGGTGCCACGCTGGATCGGGGGCGCGTGTCCCACGTGTTCCCGACCCGTCCCGAAGGAGTGAACATGGGGATCTCCGACCGTTTCGACCAGTTCAAGGACAAGGCGCAGGACGCGGCACAGCGGGCCAAGGAGCACCTCGACGAGGGTCGTGGGAAGAAAACCGACCGTTCCCGCGAGTCGGAGGGCGGCCGCGGGGGTGAACGCGGCACCGAATCCGGCGGGCGCGCCGGCCGGGAGCGCGCGGCCGGGACCGGCGAGCACGCCCGCGAGCGCGGCCGGGAACACGGCGAGCACGGCCGGGACCGGGCGCAGGCGCGCCGGGACGAGAAGCGCGAGCGCGGCGAGCGCGGCTGACCCCGCGACCGCCGGCCGCCCCGCGCCCCGGCCCTCCCGGGGGCGGGGCGGTCCCGCGGCCGGGCCCCGGCGCGGCGGCCACGGGTCGCCGGGGCCGCCGCCCGATCCCGCCGGCCCGGTGCGGTCAGCTCTCCGGCGCGGGTTCCGGCGCCGGATCCGGTCCGGTGCGGGAGCGCTCGTCGGCGGCCCCGCCGGCGCCCACCAGCCCGGGCGGGGTGCCGCCCGCCGGGCCCGGCGGCAACCGGCGCATCTCCCGCTTCCCCAGCGTGCCCAGCACCGCGGGCAGCAGGGGCCGCAGCGCCTGCATGCCGCGCAGCCAACGCTGTCCGTACACGTGGGCGGCGCGGCGCTCGATGCCCGCCACCAGCCGGTCCACGGCGGGCCCGGCCGGGTACGTGCGGTTGGCCGGCCACGGCAGGTTGCTCCGCCGGCCCCCCAGCACCGGGTCCTCGTCGGCGCCGCGCACCATGTCGGTGTCGGTCCAGCTGAGATAGGCCACGCCGACGTCCACACCTCGGTGGCCGACCTCGGCCCGCAGGGCGTGCGCGAACGCCTCCGCTCCCGACTTGGAGGCGCAGTAGGCGCTCATCATCGGCGCCGGAACGATCGCCGCCAGTGAGGCCACCTGGAGGAAGTAGCCCCGGCTCTCCAGCAGGTCGGGCAGGAAGGCCCGACAGGTGGCGGCCGACCCGATGAGGTTGACCTCGATCACCCGCCGCCAGGTCGCGTCGTCGGAGTCGGCGAACGGCCCGCCGGTGGCCACCCCCGCGTTGGCGACCACCACGTCCACCCGGCCGAAGTCCTCGCGGACCCGCCGCGCCGCCTCCCGCATCGCCGCCGGGTCGGTGACGTCGGCGGGCAGCACCAGCGCCGGCCCGGGCAGGGAGTCGGCGACCTCCCGCATCCGCTCCGGCTCCAGGCCGACCAGCGCCACCCGCAGGCCGCGCCCCGACAACCCGCGGACCAGTAGTTCGCCGATGCCGCGGGCTGCGCCCGTCACCACCGCGACCCGACTACCCGGCCGACTCCCCGGGGCACCGCTCCCCGGGGCCCGGCTCCCTCCACCCGGCATCCCGGGCACGTCCGCGCTCACGCCTCCTCACCGCCCCCGGCCCGCCCGCCGGTCACGGCGTCGGTGCTCCACGCGCCCTCACCGGCGCCGTTCTCCGCGCTTCCCGCGCTTCCCGCGCCCTCGATAACCCCTTCCGGCCGGAGGGCCCGATCGGATGCGCCTCCCGGTGGATGTTCACCCGCCTGTTCCCGCAGGATCCCGGCGATCCGCTCCGGGGCCTCCATCGGGGTCATGTGACCGAGGCCGGGCAGCATCACCGGCTCCCCCGCGTTCGGCAGCGCACGCGCGATGCGGTGCGCGTGCACGGGCGGGGTGAGCAGATCGGCCGTGCCGTGCACGACCACCGTCGGCACCGTGAGCATCGGCAGCTTCTCCCGCAGGTCCAGGGAGGCGAGCACGGCGGCCCACTGGGCGCGGGCCCGGCGCGGGCAGGCGTGCACCAACCCGGCCACCTCCCGCCGCAACCGGCGGTCCGCACCGGGGCCGAGCGTGGCGCGGGCCAACGCCCACTCGGTGAGCGGGGTGACCGGTCCCATCGGCAGCGCCGAGCCGAGCATCAGCCGCTGCACCCGGGCGCGCAACGCCACCGAGCGCAGCGGCGCCACCCGTGCCTCGGGGATCAACCGGTCGGTGCCGGTGCTGCAGAGCACGGCCGCGCCGGCCCGCTCCCGGAAGGTCGGCCGGTCGGCTGCGGCCACGATCGACATGGCCCCCATCGAGTGCCCGCCGACCACCGCCCGCTCCCCGTCGGGGACGGTCGCGGCGAGCACCGCGCACAGGTCGTCGGCGAGGCGCTCGGGGGCGCAGCCGCGCCGCACGGCCGGGGTGCGGCCGTGGCCGCGCTGGTCGTAGCGGACCACCCGGTGGTCCTCGGGCAGCCGGTCGACGACCGCGTCCCAGAAGGGGATCGCGCAGGTCCAACCGTGGGCGAGGACGATCGTGGGCACGGGGGCGGCGGACGCGTCGGCACCGGTCGGCCGGGCGGGTTCCCGGACCACTGTGTGCAGGCGGGCGCCGCCGGTGGACTCCACCACCAGCTCGCGGGCCCGGGTACCGGCGCGGGCCGCCGGCACCGAACCGGCGGGAACGCCGTGGGCGTCGCGCGTGCCGGGACCGGCGGCGCGGGGTCGGGTGTCGCTGTCGGGACGGGGACTCATCGGGCGGCTCCTTCGGGGACCCGGGTGTCGAGCCGGCTGCCCAGCACCTCGTACTCGGCCGGGTCCAACCCGCGGGTGGCACGGCGGAAGGCCGCGGTGGTGTCGGGCCACACGGTGGTGTTGCGACCGTTGGCGTCCAGGTACCAGCTCACGCAGCCGCCGGTGTTCCACACCGAGCGGGCGATGCGGCGCTGGATCGCGTCGTTGTAGGCGTCCACCGCCTCGCGGCGGGGCACCAGGGCGACCGGCCGGCCCGCCCGGTGGGAGAGCGCGGCCAGACGCCGGGTGAGGTCGGCCAGGTAGGAGAGCTGGGCCTCGATCATCAGGACCATCGAGCTGTTCCCCAGGCCGGTGTTGGGGCCGATGATCGTCATGAAGTTGGGGAAGTCGGCGACGGTGGAGCCGCGCAGCGCGGCCATGCCCTCGCGCCACTCCTCGGCCAGGGTGATCCCCCGGGCGCCGGTGATCCGGTGGGCGATGGGCATGTCGGTGACGTGGAAGCCGGTGCCGAAGACGATGGTGTCGGCCCGCGTCTCCGTGCCGTCGGCGGCGACCAGGGTGGAGCCGCGCACCTCGCTCAGGGCGGAGGGCACGAGGTCCACGTGGGGCTCGGCGAGGGTGGGGTACCAGTCGTTGGAGAGCAGGATCCGCTTGCAGCCCAGCCGGTAGTCCGGGGTCAGCGCGCGCCGCAGGTCGGGGTCGGGGATCGCGCGGCGCATGTGGGCCAGCGCGAACCGTTCGACGATCCGCATCCGCTCCGGGTGCCGGGCGAAGTTCCCCACCTGGAACTCACGGATCAGCCAGAGGAGTCGGCGTCGCAGCGCGGCACTGGGGGGAAAGCGGGAGTGCAGGGCGCGCTCCGCCTCGCCGATGGCGCGGTCGGCGCGCGGCAGCACCCACGGCGGGGTCCGCTGGAAGACGGTCAGCCGTCGCACCTCCGGGGCGATGGCGGGCACGATCTGGATGGCCGAGGCGCCGGTGCCGACCATCGCGACCCGGGCGTCCCGCAGGTCGTGCCCGTGGTTCCAGCGGGCGGAGTGGAAGACGGTGCCGGGGAAGTCCGCCAGCCCGGGTATGTCGGGGACGTCGGGGTCGGAGAGCGGTCCGGCGGCGGAGACCAGCAGGTCGGTGGTGAGGGTCCCGGAGGCGGTCTCGACGACCCAGCGCAGGGCGTCGCCGTCCCAGCGGGCCGCCAGTACCTCGGAGTCGAAGCGGATGTGCGGTCGCAGGTCGAAGGTGTCGGTGACCCACTCCAGGTACTCCAGGATGTGCGGCTGTCCGGAGAAGCTGCGGGGCCAGTCGGGGCGCCGGGCGAAGGAGAAGGAGTAGAGGTGGGAGGGGACGTCGCAGGCGCAGCCCGGATAGGTGTTGTCCCGCCAGGTGCCGCCGACCCCCTTCGCCCGTTCCAGCAGGACGAAGTCCGTGATGCCCTCCCGGCGCAGGCACACGGCGGCCCCGAGCCCGCCGAAACCGGTACCGATCACCGCCACCCGGACGTGTTCCCGTTCACGCATGTGGCCTCCTCGGCGAATCGCGCCAGTCATCACTGGCACGATGGGAGAGTAGGGCAGGAGCCTACCGATTGGTAGGGCGCGGGCGCGTTTTAACCTGAGCGGATGACGGATGAGCGGCCGGCACGGCCGGAGACCGGGCCCGCGGGGGACACGGCGCAGACCGGCCACGAGGCGGTGAGCCGCACCGGGGCGGGCGGGGAGTACCGTACCGCCGAACTCGCGGAGGCCGCCGGCATCACCGTGCGCACCCTGCGCTTCTACCGCGAACGCGGCCTGCTGCCCCCGCCCCGCCGCGAGGGGCGACTGGCCTGGTACGACGACCACCACCTGGCCCGACTGCGGACCATCGCCGCACTGCTGGCGCGCGGTCACACCCTCAACGGCATCGCCGAGTTGATCGACGCCTTCACCCGGGGCCGCGGCACCGGCGCCACCGCCGAACTCCTCGGCATGGCCGACCACCCCTGGCCGCCGGCGGAGGAGGAGCCCGTCCGGCTGGCCCCGGAGGATCTGGCCGCGCGCTTCGAGGCGGGCGACCATCCCGGCGAGGACATCGCCGCGAACCTGGCCACCGCCATGGAGATCGGCTACGTCGTGGCGGACGGGGACGACCTGGTGCACGTCAGCCGCACCCTGCTGGAGGCGTCCTCGGCCCTGGTCCGCGCCGGTCTGCCGCTGTCCTCGGTGCTGGCCACCGGCCGACGGGTGCGCGGCCACGCGGAGGACCTGGCGGAGAGCTTCACCGAACTCCTGCGCGCCCACCTGCTGGGGGACGTGCTGGACCGGGAGGCCGAGGGGCCGCTGTCGGAGGCCGACCTCAAGGAGGTCTCCGGGGTGGTCGAGCACCTGCGTCCGATCGCCAAGCAGGTGGTGTACGCGGAGGTCTCCCTCGCCCTGGACCGGCGTCTGCGGGCGGAGGTGGAGGGCCGCCGTCGGGCGGCGGACGCCACCGGGCCCGCCCCCGACCCGGCGGAGCCCTCCGGGAGGCCGGCGGCCGGGGACGGGGACCGGGACACCCCGGGGACCGACACCGGAGCCCGGGCCGGCGGCTGATCGCGGCACGCGCCGGACACCGCCGGACACCGCCGGGGGCGCCGGCGGAACGGAGGGCTCAGTGTCCCGCGGTCCGGGACGTCCCCGCCCCCGGGGAGGGTTCCGGGG
>NZ_VKHT01000276.1 GCF_014141535.1 Streptomyces alkaliphilus
GCCACGAACACCGGGGGCACCGGGGACGCTTCCGCTCCGACCGACCGTCCCCACCCGGCGGAGACGGGGTCGGCGGACCGGCACCCCCGTACCCGGAGCCGGGTGACCACCGACACCCCCCACCCGGCCGATCCCGAGCGGGCCGGTGCCCCTCGGGAGGTCACCGACGTCCCGAAGGGCGACTCCCCCGGTGAGCGGGGCCCCGCGCCGGCCGCCGGGCCGAAGAGCGGACCCGCCGGCGGGGCCCGTCCCGCGTCGGGCGAACCCGCCGTGGCGACCGCGCTCCGGGAGAACCCGCGCCCGGCCGGACACCACCGGGACGGGGAAACCGATCCGGCGGACACCGACCCGGCGGACGAACCGGTCGACCCCTACCTCGACCCGGAGGTGGAGCCGGACGAGGCCCCCATGCGGGCCTTCGACCTGCTCTACGCCCGGTCCGCCGAGTCACTGACCCGGCAGACCTTCCTGCTGTGCGGGGACCGGCGGCTGGCGGCCCGGGCGGTCGTGCACGCCTTCCGCCTGGCCTGGGAGCGCTGGCCGGAGGTGGCCGTGGACCGGGACCCGGTCGGATGGGTGCGGGCGGCGGCCTACGAGTACGCCCTCTCCCCCTGGCACCGACTGCACCCGGCACGCGTGATGCGGACCGCGCCGCGCCCCTCCGCCCGGCGCCGGGAGCCGGCACGGACGACGGAACGGCGCGGCGACACGGCGAAGGACGGCGCCGCCACCGCGGCCGCCTCACCGACCGACGCCCCGGAGGCCGGGCTCGCCGTTCCCGACGAGGGCGAGGTGCTGCGAACCCTGCTCTCCCTCCCGCCGAGTTACCGCCGCTGCCTGCTGCTGCACTACGGACCGGGGATGGGCGTGACCGAGATCGCGGCCGAGGTGGAGTCCTCCTCGGCGGCCGTCCACGGCCGGCTGAAGCGGGCGCACGTGATGCTGGTGGAACGGGTGCCGGAGTTGGCGCAGGCACCGGTCGGAGAGCGCCGGCGCCTGTTGACGACGGCCCTGGAGCGGATCGCGGAGCACGCCCCGGGCCGGCCGGTGCCGGAGGAGCGGGTGCGGGAGGTCTGCGAGCGGCTGACCCGCCGGCGGGTGCTGGGGGCGGTCCTGCTGCTCCTGCTGCTCGTCGGGGCGGTGGTGGCGTCGCTGGTGCCGTTCTGAGCACCGCGTCAGGGGCGGCACCGACGGGAGGGTGCCCCGACGCACCGGAGCGGCCCGGCCCCCGCGGGGGCCGGGCCGCTCCGGTGCGTCGGTGTCCGCCGGGGCGATCGGCGGACGGTGCCGCCGGCCGCCGGGCCCCGGCGCGATGACCGGGGCCCGGGTGCCGAACGACGGGGCCGTGCCGAACCCCGTCGGGTCAGGCGGCCAGCAGTTCGCGGGCGAGCCGCGCGGTCTCCGACGGGGTCTTGCCGACCTTCACGCCCGCGGCCTCCAGGGCCTCCTTCTTGGCCTGGGCGGTGCCGGAGGAGCCGGAGACGATGGCGCCGGCGTGGCCCATGGTCTTGCCCTCGGGCGCGGTGAAGCCCGCCACGTAGCCGACGACCGGCTTGGTGACGTTGGCCTTGATGAAGTCGGCGGCCCGCTCCTCGGCGTCGCCGCCGATCTCACCGATCATGACGATCAGGTCGGTGTCCGGGTCGTCCTGGAACGCCTTGAGGGCGTCGATGTGGGTGGTGCCGATGATCGGGTCACCACCGATGCCGACGCAGCTGGAGAAGCCGAGGTCCCGCAGCTCGTACATCATCTGGTAGGTCAGCGTGCCGGACTTCGAGACCAGACCGATGCGGCCCGACTTGGTGATGTCCGCCGGGATGATGCCGGCGTTGGACTGGCCGGGGCTGATCAGGCCGGGGCAGTTGGGGCCGATGATCCGGGTCCTGTTGCCCTTCTTGCCGGCGTACGCCCAGAACGCGGCGGTGTCGTGCACCGCGACGCCCTCGGTGATCACCACGGCCAGGCCGATCTCCGCGTCGATCGCCTCGATGACGGCGGCCTTGGTGAACTTCTCCGGCACGAAGATGACGGTGACGTCGGCGCCGGTGGCCTCCATGGCCTCCTTGACGCCGCCGAACACCGGGATCTCGGTGCCGTCGAAGTCGACGGTGGTGCCCGCCTTGCGGGGGTTCACGCCACCGACGATGTTGGTGCCCGACGCCAGCATGCGCCGGGTGTGCTTCTGGCCCTCGGAGCCGGTCATCCCCTGGACGATGACCTTGCTCTCCTTGGTGAGGAAGATAGCCATTTCTCTACGGTGTCCTCGATCTGTCCTGAACGGACGTGGATGGTCGTCGTCCGGGGATTACTTGGCGGCCAGCTCGGCGGCACGGGCGGCGGCGCCGTCCATGGTGTCCACCTGCTCGACCAGCGGGTGATCGGCGTCGGAGAGGATCTTGCGGCCCAGCTCGGCGTTGTTGCCGTCCAGACGCACGACCAGCGGCTTGTCGACGGTCTCGCCGCGGCTCGACAGCAGCTCCAGCGCCTGCACGATGCCGTTGGCGACGGCGTCGCAGGCGGTGATGCCGCCGAAGACGTTGACGAAGACCGACTTCACGGCCGGGTCGCCGAGGATGATCTCCAGGCCGTTGGCCATGACCTCGGCCGAGGCACCGCCACCGATGTCGAGGAAGTTGGCGGGCTTGACGCCGCCCCGGCTCTCACCGGCGTAGGCGACGACGTCCAGGGTGCTCATGACGAGCCCGGCGCCGTTGCCGATGATGCCGACCTCGCCGTCCAGCTTCACGTAGTTCAGGCCCTTGGCCTTGGCCGCCGCCTCCAGCGGGTCGGCCGCGGCCTTGTCCTCCAGCGCGGCGTGGTCCGGCTGGCGGAACTCGGCGTTGGCGTCCAGGGAGACCTTGCCGTCCAGGGCGATGATCCGGCCCTCGCCGGTCTTCACCAGCGGGTTGACCTCGACCAGGAGGGCGTCCTCCTTGATGAAGACGTCCCACAGCTTCACCAGTGCCTCGGCGACCTGCTCGGCCACCTCGGCCGGGAAGTTCGCCGCCGCCACGATCTCGCGGGCCTTCTCGATTCCCACGCCGTCGATGGCGTCCACCGGGATCTTGGCCAGCGCCTCGGGCTTGGTGGCGGCCACCTCCTCGATGTCCACGCCGCCCTCGACGGAGGCCATCGCCAGGAAGGTGCGGTTGGTGCGGTCCAGCAGGAAGGAGACGTAGTACTCCTCCGCGATGTCCGCGGTCTGGGCCAGCATCACCTTGTGAACGGTGTGGCCCTTGATGTCCATGCCCAGGATGGCCCGGGCCTTCTCCACGGCGTCGTCGGGGTCGGAGGCGAGCTTCACGCCGCCCGCCTTGCCCCGCCCACCGGTCTTGACCTGAGCCTTGACGACCGCGCGACCGCCGAGTCGCTCGGTCACCTCGCGGGCCGCCTCCGGCGTGTCGATGACTTCACCGGCCAGCACCGGCACGTCATGCTTGGCGAAGAGGTCCCTCGCCTGGTACTCGAACAGGTCCACGCGTGTCCGTCCTCTTGTTCAGTGGTCTCGCGGTATCGATCGGCCGGGCATGCCGCGAAGCCCGCGGACGGCGGGACAGGAGTTCTTTCCTTGGCCGTGCCCCGGCGCGCGGCAGGTCCGCCTGGCAGGGTATCGGCCCGTGGCCGGTCCACCTGAAATCCAGGTCACACCGGCGCGGTGAGCCCCGTCACATCGAGTGCCGGCGAAACGGCACGCCGTGCCATGACGGCGCCCCGGCGCGGCGCCCGGAGGGCGGGCCGGGGCGGGGTCGGCCCTTCAGGCGGCGCGCACGTGCGAGCGCACCCACTCCACCACCTCGCCCGTGGGGGCGCCCGGGGTGAAGATCTCGGCGACGCCCTGCGCCTTCAGCGGGGGGATGTCGTCCTCGGGGATGATGCCGCCGCCGAAGACCGTGATGTCCTCCGCGTCGCGCTCGCGGAGCAGTTCGATCACGCGGGCGAAGAGGGTGTTGTGCGCGCCGGAGAGGACGGACATGCCGATGGCGTCGGCGTCCTCCTGGATGGCGGTGTCCACGATCTGCTCCGGCGTCTGGTGCAGGCCGGTGTAGATGACCTCCATCCCCGCGTCCCGAAGGGCCCTGGCGATCACCTTGGCACCGCGATCGTGTCCGTCGAGTCCCGGCTTGGCGACGACGACGCGAATCGGACCGGACACACCCATTGCTCTGCCTCCCAGGTCGCCCCGGCCCCGATGCCGGAGTGAACGGACGTTAGCCACAGGATCGCCTACCCGGCGGTCGGTGCGCGACAGGGGGAGGGCGAAATCACACGCGCGCCGCCGCGCCGCGCAACGATCCGGCACCGATCGGGACGCGGTCCGGGCACTCCGCCGGCGGGAAGAGGCCGGTCCGGACCCCGGGGGAGGGGCTCGACGCCGGCCGAAGAAATTCGAACGCAAATCGAAAAAGACGTGAAGCGATTCCGCTCCACGCCCCGAAAGACGCTCGAATGCCCGATTCCAACTTGATGAAACCCGCGAAAGATTGTCCGTGCGCGGCACAGGCGGGTACAGTCGCCGCACCGCAGCCGCCGGGGTGCACGCCCCGCTCCTGTTGTCGAGCCGAAAGGCAGCCTCGGTGAACGATCGTCAAGCCCCCGCCGGATACCCACCGGCCGGAAGCACGGACGACACCGCCCGGACCCCCTACGGGTACGGGTACCCGCAGGAGACGGGTTACACGCATCCCGGGAGCGACGGAATCACGGAGAACGGCGGCGGATACGGTTCCGACCCCTACGGGCAGGCCACGGCCTACGACAACGGTCGGCACACCGCCACCGGTTGGGACAACACGCCGGCGCACGGCATGCCCCGCTTCCAGGAGTTCGCCGACCACTCCGACGCCGGCCACGGAACCCCGGCCGACGGCTGGGGCGCCCGGGGCGGATACGACTCCACCGGCCCCGACGGCTGGGGCGGGGAATCCACCGCGCCGACCGCCGGGCACGCCGACGGATACGGCACCGGCTGGGACGGCTACACCGGCGGCGGGTACACCGGGTCCGACACGACCCCTTCCCACGGGTCCCACGGGTCCCACGCCTCCCATGGTTCCGGGGACGGTTGGGGGAACGGCTGGGACGGGACGGCGGACACCGCCGGATCCACCGCCGTGCAGCCCACCCCCGACGAGTGGGATTCCCGGGGCACCGGGACCGAGGGCACCGGGGGTTGGGACACCGGCGGCGGTTGGGACGCGGGGAACGGAACCCACCGCCACGACACCGACGGATACGGACCCACCGGTCACGAAGCCGGTCACAACGCCGGTCACGATGCCGGTTATGACTCCGGATACGACGATCCCTACGGCGTCGCCGGCGGGGACCACCGGGAGACCGACGGGACCGCGGGCACCGACGCCGGGTACGGCGACCACCCCGAACACGGCGGGTACCCCGAGCGCATCCCCGGCGACGAGCCGGACGACTCCCCCGGCCCCGACACCATGGCCTTCCGCGCCATCACCCACCGCCTGGCCGCCGAGGGCACCGACCCCGACTCCGTCGACGCGGATCACCGCTCCGGTTTCGGAAACGACACCCCCGAGGGTCCCGACGCCGGTCCCCGCCGAGGCCGCCGCCGCTCCCCCAAGC
>NZ_VKHT01000277.1 GCF_014141535.1 Streptomyces alkaliphilus
CCCTCTACATCAGCCACGGCGCGCCCCCGCTGCTGGACGACGGCCCGTGGATCCGGGAACTCTTCGACTGGGCCCGGTCCATGCCCCGCCCCGAGGCCGTGCTGATCGTCTCCGCCCACTGGGAGGACGCCCCGCTCGCCCTCTCGGCGACCGCCGCGCACACCCCGCTGGTGTACGACTTCGGCGGCTTCCACCCCCGCTACCACCGACTGTGCTACGACACCCCCGACGTGAGCCGGCTCGCCGACCGGGTGGCGGCGATGATGCCCGCCGACGAGCCCGTGCACCGGCGCCCCTCCCGCGGGTTGGACCACGGCGCGTGGATACCCCTGATGGCCATGTACCCGGAGGCCGACGTGCCGGTCCTCCAGATGTCGCCGCCCTCGGGGGACCCGCACCGACTGATGGAGCTGGGACGCCGGTTGGCGCCGCTGCGCGAGGAGGGCGTGCTGATCATCGGGTCGGGATTCATGACCCATGGCCTGCCCTTCCTGACCCGGGACATGGTGCTGCACGGTGCCGTGCCCGGCTGGTCGGAGGAGTTCGACGCGTGGGCGCTGGAGGCGCTGGACCGGGGCGACACGGAGGAGTTGGCGGCCTGGCGCGACCGGGCCCCCGGCATGCCGTACGCCCACCCCACCGCCGACCACTTCCTGCCGATCTTCCTCACCCCGGGCGCCGCCCCGGGTCGGGCGGACACCGCCCGCACGGTCATCGACGGGTACATGCTGGGGTTCGCCCGGCGGTCCTTCCGGGTCGGCTGAACCCCGCGCCCACCCCGGCCGTCCGTGCCGGGGCCCCGGCGGACGTCGTCGCCGGGACCGGGGTCGCGGAGGTCACCGCCCTCGTCCGGCGACGGTCGCCCCGTCGCCGCGGCCGTCGCCATCGAGGTCGGGGCCCGCCACCCGGCGCGGGCGACGGGGCCCGACGTCGCTGCTCGGCCGGTGTTCGGCCGCTGCTCGGCCGGAAGCCCTCCGAGCACCTCCGGGACGCGTCCGCCGGACTCCCGGCGAACGCGCACCGGACACGGTCAGCCGGCGCTCCCGCCGCGCAACTCCCGGGCGGCCTCGGTGAGGTCCTTGGCGGTGTCGATGGCCCGCCAGTACGAGCCCTGCGGCAGGGGGAAGCCCGCGAGGCGCCGTTCCCGGGCCAGGCGCGGGAAGGTGGTGCGCTCGTGGTCGCCCCGCTCCGGCAGCAGCTCCGCGAAGTCGGGGGAGAAGACGTAGACGCCCGCGTTGATCTGGTACGACAGCGGCGGGGACTCGATGAAGTCGGTGACGTTGCCGAACTCGTCGGTGGCCACCGCGCCCCACGGGATGCGGGGCCGGGCCAGGGCGATGGTGGCCGTGGCGTCCCGCTCGGTGTGGAAGTCGGCCATGGCGCGGAGCGAGAAACGGGTCCAGATGTCGCCGTTGGTGGCGTACCAGGGCTCGGCGGGACGCGGCAGCGCGGCTGCGGCGTACTTCAACCCGCCGCCGCGACCCAGCGGCTCGCTCTCCACCACCGTGCTCACCCGGACCGGCAGTTCGGTCTCCTTCAGCCAGTCCTGCAGGACCTCGGCGAGGTGGCCGCAGGAGACCACGACATCGGTGACCCCCTCGGCCGCCAACCAGTTCAGCTGGTGGCCGATGATCGGCGTCCCCGTCCCGGGTATCTCGACCATCGGCTTGGGACGGTCGTTGGTGTACGGGCGCAGGCGGGAGCCCTGGCCACCGGCCAGGACCACCGCCTGCGTGGGCTGCGAGGCGACGTTCATGCCCCGCACAGTACCCGGGTCACCGTTCCTCCGTGACGCCGATCGCGAAAGAGGTGTCGCACACCGGGCGGGCGTGTCGGTGGGCCAGTTCGGCGCTGCCGTACTTCACCACCGCGGCGCGGCCCAACTCCCGTGCGAGGGAGGGGCAGTGCTCGGCCAGCGCCGGGTTGCGCTCGACCTCCCACTGAAGGGTGGTGAGCGCCGCTCCGGGGTCGGTGCGCCGCAACTCGTCGAGCAGCAGCTCGAGCAGGGCCTCCTCCGGAGCGGGGGCGGCGTCGACGGCCTCCGCCTCCGGTGCCGCCTCGGCCGCCCGGGCCTCCTTGGACGCGGCCTCGGCGGCGGGCAGGCCGTACTCCCCGGCGCCGGCTGGCAGCACCGTGGTGTCGGTCGCGCCGGACCAGGGCACGTTGGCGACGGCGAGGGTGCCGGAGAGCACCAGGACGACCGGGAGGACGAGGGCGAGAGTTCTGCCGAATCGGCGGGCTGCCTGGTTCACGTGATTTCCTCGGTTTCCTCGCGTCGAGTCGATCGGTTCCCTGGCCGCTTCCTCCGTCGCGTTCGCCGGCCGGGACCGGGGCGGGGGCGCGCCGGAGGCGCCGCGAAACCGCGGCGGGGTCGGGAGCGGGTCGAGGCGATCGTAGCGAGAGGTGCCCGTTCGGCCACCTTGCGTCACTCGACGGAGTGAACCTCTGGGGGTGATGGCGCGTGGTGCGTTGACGAACGCGATCGAAAACGAGTGATTCGGGCATTCCCCGAGGCGGGTCGACCGTCTTCCGTACCCACCGGCCGGACGCCCGAACCGGATGCCCGGAGAGCCCGTCGTGCCGGAGACACCGCAGGCACCGGGCTCACGGAAAACGGCCGGGAGTCGACCCGGTGGGGTCGGCTCCCGGCCGTCGAACCGGTACCGGGCCGGCCGGCGGGGCGGAAGGGGCCCGCCGGCCGGCCCGGACGCTTCGGGTGACGCCGGATGATCCGGTGGATCACTCGCTCAGGCGCGCGCCGCTGCTCTTGGAGAACACGTGGGTCTCGCCGGTCTTGGGCACCACGTGCAGCACGGCGCCCTTCTCCGGGATCTGCCGACCGCCGACCCGGACCACCAGGTCCTTGGTCTCGCCGCCGACCTCGGCGGTGCCGTAGACGTAACCGTCCGCGCCCAGCTCCTCGACCACGTTGACGGTCACGGCCAGACCGGCCGCCGCGTTCGGGTCGTCCTTGGCCAGGCCGACACCGGCGCCGTTCTCCACGATGGTGAAGTGCTCGGGGCGGCAGCCGACCACCACGTGGGTGTCGCCGCTGTTCTGGGCCTCGGCGAGCGCGGTGCGCTCCACCGGCACCACGCTGTTGCCGAACTTCACGCCACCGTCGGTGATCGGCACCTCGACCAGGTTCATCGCCGGGGAGCCGATGAAGCCCGCGACGAAGAGGTTGGCCGGCTTGTCGTACATGTTGCGCGGCGAGTCCACCTGCTGGAGCAGGCCGTCCTTGAGGACCGCGACCCGGTCGCCCATCGTCATGGCCTCGACCTGGTCGTGGGTCACGTAGACGGTGGTGACGCCCAGGCGCCGCTGCAGGCCGGCGATCTGGGTACGGGTCTGGACACGCAGCTTGGCGTCCAGGTTGGACAGCGGCTCGTCCATGAGGAAGACCTGCGGCTCGCGGACGATCGCCCGACCCATCGCGACACGCTGCCGCTGACCACCGGAGAGCGCCTTGGGCTTGCGGTCCAGGTACTCGGTGAGGTCGAGGATCTTCGCCGCCTCCTCGACCTTCGCGCGGATGTCGGTCTTGTTGACACCGGCGATCTTGAGCGCGAAGCCCATGTTCTGCGCGACGGTCATGTGCGGGTAGAGCGCGTAGTTCTGGAACACCATCGCGATGTCCCGGTCCTTGGGGGGCAGGTGGGTGACATCGCGGTCACCGATGCGGATGGCACCGCCGTTGACGTCCTCCAGGCCCGCGAGCATCCGCAGGGAGGTGGACTTGCCGCAACCGGAGGGGCCCACCAGGACGAGGAACTCGCCGTCCTCGATGGCGATGTCGAGCTTGTCGACGGCGGGCTTCTCGGAACCCGGGTAGATCCGGGTCGCCTTGTCGAATGTGACCGTGGCCATGGCGATGCACTCCTTCACCGGCAGGAACGTGCCGGACGATCCGAGTAAAGGTGGGAGGTCCACGTACGTGGACGCGCAGTGAACCTAACCCGAAGGAGTGACCCCTGTCATCATCCGGCGCTCATCGGACCCCGAACCCACCCCCGGGAAAACCCTCCGTGTTCGGCCGGGAGGGCTTGGGTACACTGCATCCGTCGCGCCGCCTTAGCTCAGCTGGTCAGAGCAGCTGTCTTGTAAACAGCAGGTCGTCGGTTCGAATCCGACAGGCGGCTCCACCTCACCGACCTGCGGTGACGCCGGTCCCGGCCGTTCCCGGGCGATCCCGCCCGGGGTTCGGCCGGTGCCCGCCCGTGGTTCCGCCGCCGTGGCCGGGGGCCGGCCCGGGGGCCTCACGGGGCGTGCGCCGACCGGATCGCTCCGGGGCATGCGCCGCGCACGCCCTCCCTTTTCGGTCGTCATCCACCCGCTTCGCCCCGGTTCACGGGGCTTCGAGGGGTGAATCCCGGTCCGGGGCGTACGTCGTGATCACTGCGAACCGTCCCCGCCGGGCACGGTATTCCTGTGAGCCGCGACGCCCGGCCGGGCCGTCGCACCGGTACCAGGAACGGAGAGACCCGTGACAGCGACGACCCCGCGTCCCATCCCCGCCGCCGAAGAGGCCCGGGTCCGGTCCGCCGGTCCGCGCCGGCTGCCCGGCGGGAGAGCCGGACGCCTCACCACGGCGCTGCTCGGCGCCGCTCTCCTCGCGCTGCCCGTGGCGGCCTGCGGGGAGGCCGAACCCGGCGCCGACGCCGGTGGCGGCACCACCGACACCGCTCCCACCGCCGACGGCACCCCCGACACCGCCGGAGCCGGCGAGGGCCCCGGCGAGGACACCACCGACGGTGACGCCGGTAGCGAGGCCGGCGACGGGACCGGGGAAGCGGCCGAGGGGAACACCGGGACCGAGGGCGCCACCGGCACGCCCGCCCCCGACCCGGCCTCTCCCGACGACCCCCTGGTCTTCAACTACTTCGGCGCCGAGGACGGCCGCGCCGACCGCGCCCCCGACAACCTCGTGCTCACCGAGTTCAGCACCCTCAACGAGGTCACCTGGGAGAGCTGGGGCGAGGAGCAGGCCGTCGGAAACGGCCTGCTCTCCGGCACCTGGTGCCTGCCCGAGTGCCTCGACGACCCGTTCCCGGCCCGGGTCGTGCTCACCGACCCCGAGGAGATCAACGGCGACCCGTACTTCACCGCCTTCGAGGTGGAGATCACCGACCCCTCCGGCTACTCGCAGCAGACGATCGAGGCCGCCGAGACCGAGGGCTTCCTCGGCCGGCCCTGACCCGGCCGCCCGCCCCGGCCCCGCGCCCGCGCGGGGCCGGGGCCATCCCGGCGGGCCATCCGGTGGACGGGCCCGATCGCCCCGGCCGTCACGGTCCGCCGGGCAGCAGCACCACCTTGCCCGTGGTGGCGCGTCCCTCCAGGGCCGCGTGCGCCCGGGCCGCCTCCTCGAGCGGGAAAGCCGTCACCAACGGGCGGAACACCCCCTTCGCGGCCAGGGCCAACGCCTCCTCCTCCAGCGTCCGGATGGGGTTCGGACCACCCACCGCCTCCGTGAGGGCCGGACCCGTCACCCACCGGGAGTCCGCGCCCGGCGCCAACCGACCGGCCTCCTCCGGGCCGATCGTCCCGCGCTCGTCGAACCCCGTGCCCGCC
>NZ_VKHT01000278.1 GCF_014141535.1 Streptomyces alkaliphilus
ACCGCAGCCGGGGGCCGGCGGGGCGACCGCCCCGCCCGTCCCCGCGAGTACGAGGCCCGGATCGAGGAGCGCAACCGCGAGCGGTACGCCGGGCGCCCCGCCACGCCCCGCGCGTCCGACGCCGAGGGCGAGCGTCTGCAGAAGGTTCTCGCCCGCGCCGGCATGGGCTCCCGCCGTGCCTGCGAGGAACTGATCGACCGGGGTCGGGTGGAGGTCAACGGCCGCGTCGTGGTGGAGCAGGGCGTGCGGGTGGACCCCGACCGCGACGAGATCAAGGTGGACGGTCTGACCGTGACCGGCCAGGCCCACCTGTTCTTCGCCCTGAACAAGCCCGCCGGCGTGGTCTCGTCGATGGACGACCCGGAGGGGCGACAGTGCCTGGGCGACTACGTGCAGAACCGGGAGACCCGGTTGTTCCACGTCGGTCGGCTGGACACCGAGACAGAGGGGCTGATCCTGCTCACCAACCACGGTGAGCTGGCCCACCGCCTGACCCATCCCCGTTACGGTGTGGTGAAGACCTACCTGGCGGCCGTCGAGGGCCCGCTCCCCCGTGACCTGGGCCGCCGGCTGAGGGAGGGCGTGCGGCTGGAGGACGGTTTCGCCCGCGCGGACAGCTTCCGCGTGGTGGAGAACCACGGTCGCAACTACCTCGTGGAGGTCGCGCTGCACGAGGGCCGCAAGCACATCGTGCGCCGCATGCTCGCGGAGGTCGGCTTCCCGGTGGACCGGCTGGTGCGCACCCGTTTCGGTCCGATCGCCCTGGGGGACCAGAAGTCCGGTTGGCTGCGCCGGCTGACCAACACCGAGGTCGGGCAGTTGATGCGCGAGGTCGATCTCTGACCCCGCCGGCCGTGCCGCCGGGGCGAGGCCGGCGGGCGGGGCGGGCGGCACGTACCCGCCTCCCCGCCGGCCGACTACCCTGGGACGATGCGAACCGCCCTCGTGATCGGCACCGGGCTGATCGGTACCTCCGTCGCCCTCGCGCTCTCCGCCCGGGGAATCCGGGTGCACCTGCAGGACGCCGACCCCGAACGTCCGCGAACCGCCGCGGCGCTCGGGGCGGGCACCGACGAGTCCCCGGACGGACCGGTGGACCTGGCGGTGATCGCCGTCCCGCCCGCCCACATCGCCCCCACGGTCGTCGGTCTCCAGCGGGAGGGTCGGGCCCGGGCCTGTCTGGACGTGGGGAGCGTCAAGGGACGCCCGCGTCGCGAACTGGTGGAGTTGGGTGGTGACCTGTCCCGTTACCTGGGCAGTCACCCGATGGCCGGTCGGGAGCGTTCCGGGCCGCTCGCGGCCGACGAGACCCTTTTCGAGGGCCGTCCCTGGGTGTTGACCCCCACTCCCGAGACGGACACCGAGGTCCTCAACCTCGCGTTGGAGCTGGTCTCCGTGTGCCGGGCGGTGCCGGTGGTGATGGAGGCCGACGCCCACGACCGGGCCGTCGCCCTGGTCTCCCACACCCCCCAGCTGCTCTCCAGCCTGGTCGCCGCCCGGCTCGAGGACGCCGACGACGCGGCCGTGCGGCTGTGCGGTCAGGGCATCCGGGACGTCACCCGCATCGCCGCCTCCGAGCCCCGGATGTGGATCGAGATCCTCTCGGCCAACCCCGGGCCGGTGGCCGACGTGCTCGCGGCTCTCGCCGCCGATCTGGACGGGACGGTCCGGGCGCTGCGGGCCATGGAATCGGCGGACGAGGCCAAGCGCGCCGCGGGCGCCTCCGACATCGAGGCCGTGCTGCGACGCGGCAACGCCGGCCGGGACCGGGTACCCGGCAAGCACGGCGCCGCCCCCGCGGAATACGAGACGGTGGCCGTGCTGATCTCCGATACGCCGGGAGAACTGGCCCGGATCTTCGCGGACGCCGGTCGGGCGGGAGTCAACATCGAGGACGTCCGCATCGAGCACGCCACCGCGCGGCAGGCGGGTCTGGTGCAGCTCATGGTGGACCCGGTCGCCGCTCCCGTCCTGTCGGCGGCGCTGCGGGAGCGTGGCTGGTCCATCAGGCAATGACCGGTCGCGCCACCGGGGGCGCGGAGGGCGCCGGCGGAGCCGATAGGCTTGGCCGGGGTGTCCGCACGCCGCCCGCCGGCCGGTGCCCGCGAGGTCCGCGTCCCGCCGTGGTCGGCCTTCGCCGTCCCACCGGCCGACCGCGGCCGATCACCACCCCCGGCGGGCGTCCGTCGGGGCACCGAGACCGACCGGGAGCCCCCCGGAGGTCACCGACAGTCGCCGAGAGAGGTGCGCACCACCGTGTCTGCTCCCACCCCCGTTGTCGTCGCCATCGACGGGCCCTCCGGCACGGGCAAGTCCAGCACCTCCAAGGGGGTCGCCGCCCGGCTGGGCATGGCCTACCTGGACACCGGCGCCCAGTACCGCGCCATCACCTGGTGGATGTTGACCCGGGGCATCGACCCGGCCGACACCGCGGAGGTGGCCGCCGCGGCGGAGAAGCCGGAGATCGTCTCCGGCACCGATCCGCTCGCCCCGACCATCACCGTGGACGGCACGGATGTCTCGACCCCCATTCGCGGCGCCGAGGTCACCGGGGCGGTCAGCGCGGTGAGCGCCGTCCCGGAGATCCGCGCCCGTATCACCGGTCTGCAGCGCTCGATCGCCGCGGAGGCGGCGAGGTCGGGGGCCGGTATCGTCGTCGAGGGGCGGGACATCGGCACGACCGTGCTGCCGGACGCGGACCTGAAGATCTTCCTGACCGCATCCCCGGAGGTGCGGGCGGCCCGACGCAGCGGTGAGCTCGGCGGTCCGCAGGACGCCGCGCGCCTGGCCGCCACCCGCGCCGATCTGGTGCGCCGTGACACCGCCGACTCCTCCCGGACAGCCTCGCCGCTGGCCCGGGCCGCGGACGCGGTGGAGTTGGACACCGCAGATCTCACCCTGGAGCAGGTCATCGAGCGGGTGGGCGCGATGATCGAGGAGCGGCGATCCGCGTGACCCCGGACTCCTCCCGGGCCGCCGCGGCGGCCCGCCGCCCCGATTCGGCGCCACGCCCCTCGCCCCCCTCGCCGCGCGGGGCGGCCGTCGGCCGGCGCATCGGCATCGGACTGATCCACGGTGGGTGGCGTCCGCGGGTGCTGGGTGCCCACCGGGTGCCGTCGGCCGGCCCGGTGATCCTGGCCGTCAACCACGCGCACAACGTGGACGGACCGGTCCTCATGGGCACCGCTCCCCGACCGGTGCACTTCCTGATCAAGCGGGAAGCGTTCATCGGCCCGCTGGGACGCTTCCTGACCGGCATCGGGCAGATACCCGTGGATCGCGGCGGCACCGACCGCACGGCCGTCACCTCGGCCCTGGGGGTACTGGAACGGGGCGGGGTGCTGGGCATCTTCCCCGAGGGCACCAGGGGCGCGGGCGACTTCGCGGCCCTCCGCGGAGGACTGGCCTACTTCGCCGTGCGTTCCGGTGCCCCGGTGGTGCCGGTGGTGGTGCTCGGCGGGGCCGAGGGGCACAGCCGCCTGGTCCCGGCGCTGCCGCCGCTGCGCGGACGCATCGATGTCGTCTTCGGCGACCCCTTCGCCGCGGCCGAGTCGGGGGCCCGCCGCACCAGGACGGAGCTGGACGCGGCGACGGAGCGACTGCGCGGTCGGCTGGAGGAACACCTGGCACGGGCCCGCCGCATCACCGGCCGCTGACCCGTACCGGCCGGGACCCGCCCCGCCGGCGACCCGGTCAAAAACCAAGCCACGCACGACGCACGACGGTGGAGACGACCATGCACGAGGAGAACACCCCCGCCCCGGGACCCACGGGAATCGGCGAGGAGGAGTACGCCGAATTCCTGAGACTCGCCGAGGAGGAGGGCTTCGAGGCCGATGAGCTGGGCGGCGGGGTGGCCGCCGGCGGCGGCCCGCAGCCGGTGCTGGCCGTCGTCGGCCGCCCCAATGTCGGCAAGTCGACTCTGGTCAACCGGATCCTCGGCCGGCGCGAGGCGGTCGTCGAGGACCGTCCCGGAGTCACCCGGGACCGGGTGACCTACCACGCGGAATGGGCCGGACGCCGCTTCAAGGTGGTGGACACCGGTGGCTGGGAACAGGACGTGCTCGGCATCGACGCGGCGGTCGCGGCCCAGGCCGAGTTCGCCATCGCCGCCGCCGACGCGGTGATCCTGGTCGTGGACGCCACGGTCGGGGCCACCGACACCGACGAGGCGGTGGTCAAGCTGCTGCGCCGTTCCGGCAAGCCGGTGGTGCTGTGCGCCAACAAGGTGGACGGTCCCTCCGGCGAAGCCGACGCGACCGCCCTGTGGTCGCTCGGCCTGGGCGAGCCGCACCCGATCTCCGCGCTCCACGGACGCGGCACCGGTGACCTGCTCGACGCCGTGCTGGAGGCGATGCCGGAGGCCCCGCCGGAGACCTTCGGCGGGGCCTCCGGCGGCCCGCGGCGCATCGCCCTGGTGGGTCGTCCCAATGTCGGCAAGTCCTCCCTGCTCAACAAGTTGGCGGGTGAGGAGCGCGTGGTGGTGGACGAGATGGCGGGCACCACCCGCGACCCGGTGGACGAGCTGATCGAGCTGGGGGACCGGACCTGGCGGTTCGTGGACACCGCCGGTATCCGGCGTCGGGTCCACCTTCAGGAGGGTGCCGACTACTACGCCTCCCTGCGCACCGCCGCCGCGGTGGAGAAGGCCGAGGCGGCCGTGGTGCTCCTCGACGTCAGCGAACCGATCAGCGTCCAGGACACCCGCATCATCTCGATGGCTGTGGACGCCGGCCGTGCCCTGGTCCTGGCCTACAACAAGTGGGACACCCTGGACGAGGAGCGCCGCTTCTACCTGGAGCGGGAGATCGAGCGGGATCTGGTGCAGGTGCGGTGGGCCCCCCGGGTCAACATCTCCGCGCGCACCGGTCGACACCTGGAGAAGCTGGTGCCGGCGCTGGAGACGGCGCTGGAGAGCTGGGACACCCGCGTGCCCACCGGCAAGCTCAACGCCTTCCTCGGTGAGCTGGTCGCGGCCCACCCGCACCCGGTGCGGGGCGGCAAGCAGCCGCGCATCCTCTTCGGGACCCAGGCCGGCACCCGTCCCCCCCGGTTCGTGCTCTTCGCCTCGGGGTTCCTGGAGGCGGGCTATCGACGCTTCATCGAGCGGCGGTTGCGCGAGCGCTTCGGATTCGAGGGCAGTCCGATCCAGGTCTCGGTCCGGGTGCGGGAGAAGCGGGGCAACCGCCGCTCCTGAGCGACCGGCCCGACGGCGTGGCCGGAGCACCGGCACCGGTGTCCCGCCCACGTCGTCGGGCCGCGCGGGACGCCGTGCTCAGGAGTCGGAGGAGGGCTGGGGGGACAACGACATCCCGCGGCCGGTCGATCCGGTGGTGCGGGCGGTCGGTCCGCCCGCGACGCGTCCGGCGGAGCCGTCCCCGCGCACCGGGTGGCGGCCGAACGCCTCCGCGATGCGGACCATCCCGCCGCGTGAGGAGAGACGGCTCGCGAAGGCGTCGAAGGACTCCTCCTCCCCGGAACGGTCGCCGGGCAGGGTGCGGAAGAGCCTGCGGTACTCCGCGCACAGGGCGTCGTAGATGGGCGTGGCGGAGGCGGTCGGTCGAGGAG